>DUKW01000095.1 GCA_013329105.1 Candidatus Methanomethylophilaceae archaeon
ATGGAGATAGGCATCGATCCTGCCAAAGTGTCGTCCATAGTCTCTGCTGTGAAGGAGGTGGTATCTGTGCCTGTGTTCGCCAAACTTACACCCAATACGCATGACATCGTTGCAATAGGCAAGGCTGTGGAGGATGCTGGGGGCGATGGGGTGGTGGCAATAAACACACTGCGGGCAATGGTCATATCCCCTGAGTTTGGATGTACAGTGCTCTCTAATCGTTACGGTGGTCTTTCGGGCCCAGCGATAAAGCCTATTGGGGTACGCGCAGTATATGACCTCTATGAGGCGTTGAATATACCAGTAGTCGGTGTCGGTGGCATTGAAACATGGAGGGATGCCGCTGAGTACATTATGGCCGGCGCCACCTGTTTTCAGATAGGCAGTGTCATTGGTAGGCGCGGGCCGGAAGCGTTCATGGAGATTGTGGAAGGGCTTAGGAACTTCATGTTATCGTACGGATATCAGACCATTAAGGATATGAGGGGAATAGCTCATGACTAAGGTCGTTGTAGTTAAGTCGTGTAAGCAGGAGTCTAGGGATACAGTTACGATATCTTTTGACTGGGAAGTCAATGCAGTACCCGGACAGTTCATAATGGTATGGGTACCTGGTGTGGACGAAGTTCCTATGTCTCTTTCATCCATCGGGACGGAGAAATCTATAACCGTGAGACGAGTAGGTGAGGCAAGCTCTGCATTACACGCCCTGCGTTCTGGAGATAAAATAGGTGTGCGCGGTCCATACGGTAATGGTTTCAAGATAAATGGTATGCGGACTCTAGTGATCGGTGGGGGGGTTGGTATAGCCCCACTCATGCCTTTATTGCGCACTATGTATGCGGATGTGGCTATATGCGCTCGTACCGCTGATGAGTTGATGTTTGTCGAAGAAGCCAGCCGTTATAGTGACGTGGTCAGGGTGGCTACTGATGATGGCAGTAAAGGTTTCCACGGGAACGCTGTTCAGCTCGCTGAGACTATGATGGCCAGCGACTTCTATGAACAGGTGATAGCATGTGGTCCGGAGATCATGTTGTATCATCTCTGGGAGTTATGTGAAAGAACTGGCATTACTTGCCAGATGTCATTAGAACGTTATATGAAATGCGCAGTAGGCCTGTGTGGTTCATGTATGTTGGGGCGGGAGAGGGTCTGCGTAGATGGTCCGGTGTTCACAGGAGAAACGTTGCGCTTGTTGCATGAGTTTGGTCACTCCCGTCTCGATGAAGCTGGGAGATCAGTCACGCTTTGAGCCAAGCACGCGGTCTACAATTTCACAGAAATCTTCATCAGAGACCTGACCCCTTGCCTCGCCCAGTCTCTTGACCTCTTCTAGCATCACGTTCAGCTGTGATCGAGTGTACTCTCTTCCCATTTCCTTGAGCTTACTCTCCAATATATGGGAGCCTGTATGTTTTCCCATCTTAAGGTGACGGACGTTGCCAACCGCCTCAGGCTCTATATACTCATAAGTAGCCGGGCAGTTGAGTATGGCTGCCACATGTATGCCAGATTCGTGAGAGAATGCGTTATCCCCTGTTATGGGATGGTTGACAGAACATTGGTAACGTGCAAGGGTTGCAACACGTCTGGATAGAGGGGTGAGTTTGGTGGTGTCGATACCCATATCGTAATCATAAAGGAACTTCATGGCCGCAACGAACTGCTCCAGAGGGACGTTGCCGCAACGCTCGCCCATGCCGTTAACGGTGGTCGTCACCGCATCAGCGCCAGCAGCGACAGCGGCTAAGGCATTGGCGTTGGCCAATCCGAAATCGTTGTGCAAATGAACAGAGACAGGTGTCTTGAAACGAGACTTTACATCTTTGACTAAGGCAGTTATGCCCTCGGGGGTTATGCAACCAAGGGTATCAGTGATTCCGATACGGTTAACTCCTAGCGACTCGACAAGAGCATACATTCGCATAAGGGTCGCAGGAGGGGTGCGGGTCCCGTCTTCACAGCTAAAAGCTATTTTTACACCATGATCTTTAGCGCGTTCGATGGCCTCTATGGTATATTGCTCCAATGTTTCTATTGTTACTTCCTTGCTGTATTTGTAACGGCGATGTATGTCAGAGGTTCCAAGGAATACGAGAACCATGTCCACCTCAGCCTCGACGGCGCAATCGATGTCTCCAGGTTTGGCTCTGGCTAGGCTAAGTATCTTTGCATCGAGACCTAGACGGCTTATATCTCTTATCGTCTGCATCTCGCCTTTTGACATAGCAGCAAAACCAGCCTCGATCTCTGGTACGCCGATATCATCCAGGAGTGTAGCTATTTCTATCTTGTCGTCATGCGAGAATGCCACGCCCGGCATCTGCTCTCCGTCGCGAAGGGTGGAGTCATATACTATTACATCCCCTGCTTTCATGGGACAGTTGTAAGGGCATCGACTAAGCATGCTCGCTAGAGCGTATAACCTCTTCTTATTCTTTGCTCGTTAGTACCGAAGAACGAAAAGACCTTTACCGTATCTTTATCAACGAAAAGACATTTCACTTCTTTTAGCCTATAGGCAAGGCGGTTCACAAATGACTGCAGATAAATTGTTCCTTTTATGTATAGACGGTTCTGAGAACTCTTTCCGAGCGGCGACTTTTATCGGTGAGCTAATATCCGAAATGGACGCCAAAATCACGTTGCTTTATGTGCTGCATGAAGAGGAAGCCGTAAGAATGCCAATTCCTCCAGATGACAATACTTATCTTTCAAGCAGCAATATCGCTCCCGCCGTGAAGATTCTCGAGGAGCTAAAGGTTGATTATGCTGTATCCGTCCAGATAGGAAATCCTAAAGAGATAATCATCGAGATGTCCCCAAAATATGACGCTATAGTGATGGGATATAAAGGTATGACTGGTCGTAGTATAACAGAGGTCCTTTTCGGAGGGGTGGCAGAATACGTCTTGCACCATAGTACTCGTCCAGTTATAATGGTGCCATGAATTGAGAGACCCCCCAGCATGTCAAGCTTCGTGTAAAGTGCCATCAAATATTTTTTAGTGATAATGGTATCAAAGCTGTGGCGGAACACGCAGCCGCTCCGTTATCACCATATCATGGCTGAGCATAGGGCCATTGGATGTCCTCATCCCGAAGAAAACTTTGATGACATCGCTGCATGTTATTTGTTGAGATGGCTCTGGCCCAACAGTAAGACGAAAGAAGAATAGGATATTGACAGAGCTCTACTGTGCAGATGGATA
>DUKW01000043.1 GCA_013329105.1 Candidatus Methanomethylophilaceae archaeon
CGTCAGAGTCTGTGTCCACAATCACGATCTCGTATTTCATGCCGCTGTTCGTGAACGCTCTCTGCAGCTCTTCCAGGACGCTACGAATGGAATCGGCTTCGTTTATGGTTGGTATTACGATCGAGACCTTCAATATTAGCCCTCTCGTGATGATACCGGTTTTATCTGATAATCTTGCTCCTCGCCCCTTCGTTTTCCAAAGAATTTGAACCCTATATATCCCAGCGAGGCGAACGAGAGGCGTACTATTGCCCAAAAGCTCATTTTCTGGTTGCGAAACATGTTGATCGGATCGTAGTTCTGCCACAGTTTACCATGTTTCATCGTCAGCTGTTTGCGGCCGGCCCCGTTCCAGAACGCCTGGTTGATAAAGCCGTAGACGGTGTCCCTGGTGCGGTTGTATATAATCATTTTAGGGTTATAATGTATGGAGAACCCAGCATCAGTGGCACGAATGTTGAAGTCGATATCCTCAGCGGTGATAAACCAGGGATCTACACCCCCAACGGTCTCGAATACCTCACGGCGGTAAGCTATGTTGCATCCTGGCCAGCTGCAGTCAAAACCTTTGTTGTAAAGCTCCACGCGATCCAGCTCTTCCCATGCTTTGAGACCTATGTTTATTGTACATCCGGTCACTATATTGTGTCCCTCGGCTATCGAGCGACGGATTTCGGTGAGCCAATACGGGTTCGCTATGCAGTCCGCATCGGTAAGCGCTATCACCTCACCGCGAGAAGCTGCAAGTCCGTAGTTCAGGCTGTCTCCTCTGCTGCTCCCGGCCACCAGTAACCGTATGAAAGGGTATCTCTCCTGATATGAGATAACGGTCTTCTGTGTATTGTCTGTGCTGCCGCCGTCGACCACTATTATCTCCAACGGTCCTTCCTGAACCACTAAAGAGTCAAGGGCGTCGGAGATGCGGTCTTCTTCATTGAGTACCTTCATTACAACGGAAACAAGCATCGCTACGAAATCGGCTTTTTAAAATAAAGGTTATGGACAGCTGCTGTTAGCGACGCTTACCTTTGAGTTCGTCGCGCACGTAATCATACATTGCTATGGGATCGATAGCATTCCATACGACTTCTAAATCTTCCCGCCTCAGCTCCCGGCACAAGTAGAGGAGAGCTAAGAAGATGGCAACTGTTATAAAAGCCAGAAGCAGCATAATGAGGATGTCAGTCATCGGTATCAGAATGGAAAGGGCAAAGATCAGCACAGCCGTCAGAGCTCCGCACAGTATATGTTTCCATAGTCCTTTATAGGCCGTTACACCGGCGATGCGTGCGGTAAGACTGTTGACGATCACAGCCAATGCGATCCAGGAGATTAATGTAGCCATGGCGGCGCCGGTGGCCTTCATCTCTAACATAGGCACTCCGAAGAATGAAGTGGGAATGAATACCACTAAAAGCACAATGTTGATCAGCAGGCGCACTATCTGTGTACGGGCACTCAGGTCAGGGCGGTTATATCCTAGCAGTATCTGACTCTGTATACCGATCAGCAGGCACACATACAACATGATGGCGGAGACCATCAGCGGACCGCCGGCATTACGGTATCCCGTTCCGAACACGATTTCCGCCACTGGGAAGGCGAATACCGCAAGAAACACAGATATGGGCATAGCCATCATTGACATGAAGCGTTGCGCCTCTTGGGCAGTATCAGAGATCTTTTGGTATCTGCCGTTGATGTGCCATTCCGAAAAGGTGGGGAATAGAAGAACATTGATTGCCGTTCCGAAGGTCAATACCAGCTCTACCAGTTTGTAAGCTGAAGAATAGTATCCCACTTCAAGGGCATTCCAGAAATAACCCAGCAGGAGAACGTCTAGCCTTGCTAGTGCGGAGCTGAAAAAGACAATAATGATCAGAGGTCTTGCAAAACTCAGATAGCTGCGGAACATCGTCGGTCGCACGAACCTAATTCCTGAGCGTCTGAGCATGAATATGCCGACTATGAGCGCGGCCAGAGCACCGATCACATATACCAAAGCCAAAATGGCCGCGGACGCTTGGTTTACGGCCAGGATGACAACGACCGGTGACCTTATCAATGGGTCGATGAGATGGATGGCTTCCGACTTAGAGACCTCTAGGCGAGCGTTGAAAGTATTGGTGAACACAGAACTAAGGTTGCATAGCGCCCAGTAAAGCACAAAGAGGAGCAGGGTGGGCATGTCAGCGGTGTAGAGGTCCTTGCCCATGAACGCCGTATAGAACATCAGGAACCCAACGGTGGCGACCATCATCACAGCCGTAAGACCTACTTTGACAGTCAGGAAGGTCGAGAGGCAGTCGTTCGGATCCCGCCCTTCGGAAACCCTTTTTACATTCGCGGAGGAAAAGCCCAGATCCGATAAGGCGTTAAAGGTGGCCACGAATGACATGGCCCACATTATGCTCCCATAAGCCTCTCCTACAAAGCGAGTCATTGATGTAAGGGCCAGAAAACCGATCAATGCTGCTATGACGTTGCAGAGCATTATGAAGACGGACTTTCTTCCTATCATATCGGAAACCTGCTTTTTTACCCTGTCGTTACGGCTCGTCATACTCTAGGGCGATTCCGTATGGGGGACATCCTTAATATTTTGATGCCGCATTCCCCCATATGCGTCGCCTAGAGGACGTCAGAGGATTCCTTGTGGATATGGACGGTACCGTTTACAAAGGAGGGATGCCCATAGACGGTGCCAGAGAGTTCATAGATTTTTTACGTCATAGAAACATCCCTTTCGTATTCCTCAGCAACAACTCATCAGCCAGTAGGAGCAGTTATCTCAGTAAACTGCAGGGCATGGGGTTTAATGTTTCTTTGGATAACATCCTCACTTCCACCACTGCCACCCTGATGTACTTGAGCCAGCATCATCCAGGCAGCACCGTATTTCCACTAGGGACACCAGATTTCGAAAGGGAGCTGAGAGATGCGGGCATTTCCTTTTCCGATGAAGCAGAGATAGTCCTCTTAGCGTTTGACAAGACAATAAGTTATGATAAGATCAACCATGCTTACCATCTTCTTATGAACGGCGCAAAGTTGATTG
>DUKW01000100.1 GCA_013329105.1 Candidatus Methanomethylophilaceae archaeon
AACGAAAGATGAAACGGGTCCATCTCTTGCCGTTCTGACCGCCGCGATGAGACCGCCATGATATATGTAATCATCATCATTGTCTAGCATATCCAGTTCACGGGAGCTGTGGTTCTTCACGGTTACATCTGTAATGGAGAGTCTCCTTCGGAGCACGTCTTTTGACTCCTCTCCTTTGCGGCCGCCACCATAGGCGAAGCCTCCCCATGAAATGAACGCCTCTGCCAGGTCCTCAGCGTTCTCCCATGAAGACGTCTCAATGAGTCTGTCTACTCCGCCTCCATACGTGCCTGGAGGACATCCAAATATTCTTATAAGGGCCTTAGACCTTGCCTCGCTCTTGTCAATGCCTTCCATGACGGATTTGGCAAGGTCTTCCTCTAGATGTTTGGAGAGGTAATTGTTTTCCGGCGTCTCACTAAGGGATGCCACGGTTCTCACCCCCTCGTCGATAAGATCCATAAGGTTGGCGAACGAATCTCGGAAGAGACCGCTTATACGCAGTGTCACATCGATACGCGGCCTTTTCAACTCATCCAGAGGAATCACTTCCAACCCTGTGACCCTTCCCGTCCCTCCTGCCCATACAGGCTTAAGACCCATAAGCCAGAGCAAATAAGCAATGTCATCTCCACCCGTTTTCATAGTGTCCGTTGCAAACATCACCATCCCTACGCTTTCAGGGCATTTTCCTGTTTCTTTGATGTGACGCTGGATCATCTGATCGGCCATTGCTTTTCCCACATCCCAAGCAGCAGGTGTTGGTATTGAGCGCGGATCGATAGAGTAGAAGTTCCTGCCACTGGGGAGAAGATGTGCATTGCCGCGGGATGGTGTTCCGCTGGGGCCCGGAAGAACATATCCTCCATTTAGAGCAGTAAGTACGCCGCTGATCTCGTTCTTGGTTTGCAATATGTTGGGCACGAGCGTTCTGCATATGTATGATATTACAGTTTTCGTATCCTTAGTACAAAGTCTCCTTTCGTTCAGTTCCCTTAATGATGCCGTTTCATCGAAATCAGAGACTCTCATGGAACGTATGAGATCCATGCATGTATTTTCTACCTTCTCGATAAGTGCAGCATTGAGCTCTCCGCTCTCATGTATTGAAGAGGGAGAACGCAGAGCCTCTAAGATGTTGACTCCCATGGCCTCGGCAACAGCTTGTCTTAGTGAGGGTAACTTCCCGTTGCACAGCCGAGTGAGGGAATACACCATCTCCTCCATCCTCTCCCCCTCTGGTGATTGGCCAAATATATGAAGGCCATCTTTAATCAAAGAATCCTTCACTTCGTTTAAGTAGTCATATATGCTTGGAAGTGATCCTTCTATTACAGAATCATCGGCGTCCTCATCGATACCCAGATCGTTCAGTAGGTTCATTTTTCGTATCAGAGAGCATATGGTATGTAACAATCCTTCTGCTTTGTCGATAGGACCGCCATGCTCTGCATGGAAATAGGATTGTAGATAGCCCTCTAATATCTCCAGTTCTTCATAACTTCCAGCACGGGTCAGTGCGGGAGGAAGATGATCGACTATGATCGCCCGGCTGCGGCGCTTTGCCTGCATGCCTTCTCCTGGATTACTCATAATATAGGGATATATGTTCACGGTGTCTTTCAGTACAATATCTGGATAGCACTCCTCACTGAGTGCCAGTGATTTGCCAGGAAGCCATTCCAATGTACCATGAGTACCCATATGGATTATGGCATGGGCACCGAAGATCTCTTGAATCCACCGGTAATAGGCTAAGTACTGATGAGGTATCACAATCTTGTCATCATGGTATAGCGAATCAGATGCGTCGGGTCTTCCACGCGGAGGTTGTATGGCAAGAAAAACATTGCCGTTTTTGAGCCCCGGTATCAGCAGCTCCTCGTCTAGGGTCAATATGTCTCCGGGAGCTTCTCCCCAATCCCTTGTCATTTCTTCCTGGCATTTCAAAGGAAGGGACGAGAACCATGAAAGATATGTTTCTAGATCAACTCTTGCTGCGGCCTTCTCCCGCATCTCCTCTGCTGAAAGCCAATCTTCATCATCGGCCAATCCGGCAAGCATCTCTAATATGAGCTCTTGGCCGTCATTGGGTATATGTTCCACTAAATATCCAGAATCTTTCAAAGCCTTCAGAAGTGCTACGATGCTCTGAGGCGTGTCCAGACCGAAAGCATCGCCAAGGCGGTCGCGGCGGGGCGGGTTCTGATATAGAATGATTGCCACCTTTTTCTTCTGTGCAGGCACGCTGTGTAACACGGCCAATCTTTTTGCGGCTTTGGCTACGGAAACGATCCTTTCTTCTATAGGAATCGGTTCTTTGCCATATTCGAGATCCTCTATAGTCCCAATAGGGGAGCAGATGATCTGCCCATCGTATTCTGGCCAGATAATATTACCTGATATTTCTATAGGATTGATACCATGTGTGTTGGAGCGCCACTCATCTTGAGTGGAGTATATGAAGCCGGCCTGCATAACAGGGACGCCGAGATCTGCAAAGAAGTTATGCCCCTCCTCTGAGCTTCCGTCACCAGGGTCAGAAAGACGAATCTGTGAGAATCCCATGGTGAATATAAGAAGGTCAACAGCAGTCTTACCTTTGTATGTGAAATATTTCTCTACGGTCCGTCTCGCACCAAGTGCGCCAGACAAATGATCTGGGGATGCCAGATAGAAGACCGGTATCACATTCATACCCTGCCTCTCCAGCTCCCTTATCATCCTGTCCACAACCAAAAGACTACCACTGAGCCAATGTCCCTGATAAAACAGAAGGCCCGCAGTCGGTTTTGAGGGGTCGAGGCGAAAGCGATATTCCTCGATCTCGATGTCTGGAGGGCAGTCGGGATGATATATGCCCTCTGTGCGGGGACAAATAGGGGCAGGTGGCTCAACATCCCACAAAGCCAGCTTTTTACCCAGCATCATAAGGAGGCCCCTCTCGTTATTTTGGCCTCCTAAATGTATGTAAGATAGGGCCGATGTAAAATCTTCATCAGAAATGCTGATGCGTTCTCGGTAGTCCACGACGTCCTCAGGGACCTCGCTGTGAACAAGTATTT
>DUKW01000060.1 GCA_013329105.1 Candidatus Methanomethylophilaceae archaeon
CTCTAATTATGCGTATTAAGGAGGACTTTCCTGATCCGTTAGGACCCAGTAATGCTACGCTTTCGTTTGCATAGATGTCTAAATCTATGGATCTTAGAATAGCTTTACCAGATATATAGTAAGAAACATTCCTAAAACTGATAGCCAAGGGGGCCATCTAGGTCTCATGGCAATAAGACATATTAACGTTACGCTTCTCCCATCAGAACCAACCTCTACGTCTGAATGTGAGGAGCATGATCACAGCGATCGCCGTCATAAGACCAAGAGCATAAAAATAACCCCATTCCCACTGTAGCTCAGGCATATTGACGAAATTCATCCCATATATACCGGCAATGAAAGTCAATGGTATGAAAATTGTGGCCACCACAGTCAGCACACGCATAACGTTGTTCATATTATTGGATGTAATTGCCAGGCAGAGTTGATGCAGATCCATCAACGCCTCTCGTGATGTGTCTAGCGATGAGACGACGTATTGGGCGTGATCAGCAAGGTCTGATAGATATATATCAATATCATCTCCTATAAGTTCAGATTCCGTCTCTCTGAGTGCAGAGCAGACATCGACCATTGGAGTAACCTCACGGCGTAAGAGGGAAACAATGCGTTTTTGCGTGTTCACCTCCAGGACCATCTCATCAGCAGAATCATCATCGAGCTCCTCATCAATCAGCTCGATTCGTCCCTCTACCGTTTTGCAGCATACTATAAAGTGATCTAATATCAAATCTAGTATTGCATATGCCATATACCCTGTTCCCATAGCTCTTATACGCCCATTGGGTAACTTTAACCTCTTAATAAGTGGAACGAACGCATCAGCTTGCGATTCTGCCATAGCGACTATGACATCTTCTTTCACTATAATAGCCACATGATCCAATATGAGGCGCCCCTCCGAAATGATGGGCAGTTTTGCTATGATAAAAAGGTAATCATCATGGTCTTCGAACTTGGGTTTGACATCCGTATTGACCATATCTTCGAGCACCATCGGGTCAATCCCCACATCATCCTTCATCCAATCTAATAATTTAGGATCATGAATACGGTTAACAAGAATCCATTTCTTACCATGTTGATCCATATAATGTGGAAGATCGTCGGCGCCCAGCTGCTCAAAGCACTGGATATTGCTCTCGTCATAGACGAAAAGAGTAATCTCCGCCCTCTCCTCTCGAGCCGTCGGTATCACTTTGTATGAGCCTGGAGACAGCCCTATATGAGCGCTGATATCGGAGATCGTGCTCCTCCAATCGTTCATAAGGAAACGATTGCGGTTTTGGATACTTATTCCCATCGTCTTAATGACTACGACAATGGATCAGCGATGTGGAGGTATGATTTAAAGGTTTATTGATAAGTCTTGATAACACCGATATTAAGGATATTATAGCAATAAGTTTTATATTAAATTGGTTGAACCAAGACTATACCTTTTTATGAACAAGCGTTGTATAAGGTTACTTGTATGAAAAAGGAGCCTGACTGGTACACTCTCCCTTTAGAAGAGGCATATAAAAAACTTGATTCCGGTCCCTACGGCCTCACCATGGAAGAAGTAAGAAGACGGGCGCAAATCTATGGTCCCAACAAAATTCTCGGGAAGGGAGGCCCTAGTAAGCTCAACATACTTCTAGCTCAGTTCAAAGACCCCCTAAACATCATACTCATAGCAGCCGCAATCATCTCCTACCTTGGTGGTAACGAAATCGAGACGGCTGTTATCATTATTATTATAGGCTTCAACGCAGCCATGGGTTTCATCCAAGAATACAAGGCCGAGAGAGCAATAGAGTCCTTAAGGTCTTTAGCCACTCCGGATGTAGATGTTATACGTATATGCACTATCTCAGATGGGGTGTGTATACCTAACCGTGCTCCAGCCGATGAATTGGTTCCAGGAGACATTATAACACTTGAAGCTGGTGATAAGGTACCTGCCGATTCACGTCTCATCGAGGCTGTGAACCTGGAGGTAGATGAATCATTCCTTACTGGGGAATCGCTATCGGTTACCAAAGATGTGGAGCCTCTCCCAGCAGATACTCCTATAGGTGAGCGCAAGAACATGGTTTTCTCTGGCAGCATTGTCACAAAAGGGAGGGGCAAGGCTCTGGTAGTGGCCATAGGCATGGACACAGAGATAGGGAAGATTACTGATATGGTGCGCTATGAGGAGGCGGGTGAGGCACCGATACAGAGGCGCATTAAGGACCTAAGTGTAAAAATGGTGACCTTTGCGGTGCTGGCAAGTATATTTATATTCATGCTCGGTATGTTTTACGGGATAGATTTCTACGAGATCCTTGTTTTCTCCCTGGCAGCAGCTGTCTCTGCTATCCCGGAAGGTCTGCTAATCGTCCTCACCATCATACTATCTGTAGGTGCCTACCGCATGGCAAAACGTAATGCCCTGATACGAAAGCTCAATGCGGTGGAGACCCTGGGATCCGTTACCGTCATATGCACCGACAAGACCGGCACGATAACGACAAATGAAATGACGGTTCGTATGATCTATACGGACGGAAAAAGATTCGAGCTTAGCGGTGTGGGTTATGATCCCCAGGGTGAGATCGTACACGAAAATAAAAAGGCCCAGCCTGAGGGGTCGCTAGAACTGTTGCTCCGGGCAGCTGCCCTCTGCAATGATGCCGTTCTAATAGAGAACGGAGAGCGAAAAGAGATAAACGGAGAGCCCACTGAAAAGGCCCTGCTGGTAGCTTATCTGAAATCAGGGATGGATCTCAAATCTCTCCTGCATGAACAACCCCGTTTCGAAGAAGTTCCGTTCGATTCTGCCAGGCGTTATATGATTACTTTTCATAGGGGATCATCTTCAACAATAGTATATGCTAAGGGTGCCCCTGAGGCCATCCTAGAACTATGCAGTTGTTATGCATATGACGACACAACGGTCCCATTGGATGAACACGAGTACCAAACGATCATGGATGAAGTTAGACATATGGCAGAGAATGCCATGAGAGTGCTCGCCTTAGCTTATGTAGAGATTCCCCTCGGTACCGAAAAAAGCTTCAAGGAGGAATTAGAGCAAGGTAATGGAAAGATGGTGTTCCTCGGCCTTACCGGCATGATAGATCCACCCCGTGAAGAGGTCAGAGACGCAATAGCCCTTTGCCGAAGAGCTGGTATAAAAGTCATAATGTCCACTGGTGACCACAAACTAACAGCAGAGGCAATAGCCAGAGATGTGGGCATACTTATGATGACGGGTGAAGGGGTTATGACCGGAAAGGATCTCGACGACATGAGTGATGAAGAGCTCGATGAGGCCTTGGAGATGGTCACTGTCTTTTCCAGAGTGTCCCCTGAGCATAAGAATCGTATTGTTCATGGATTAAAGAGAAATGGACATGTTGTAGCCATGACCGGGGACGGGGTCAACGACGCTCCGGCATTAAAAGCCGCAGACGTTGGCATAGCCATGGGCATTACGGGAACTGATGTTGCCAAAGAAGTTGCTGAGATGATACTCACCGATGACAACTTCAAAAGTATCGTTAATGCTGTAGAGGAAGGAAGAACGGTTTTTGAGAACATACGGAAGGTTGTGCAATATTTAGTCACAACCAATGTGGCCGAGATAATAACCATTGCTGTTGCTCTCCTTCTGCTACCGCAACACCCCATAATACTGCTACCTATAATGATACTGTGGACAAACCTGATCACGGATGGTTTATTCGACAAGACCCTGGCATTGGAGGCGGAGGAGGAAGGGTTGATGGAACGTCCCCCCAGAGACCCAGACGAGAATATTCTGGATTGGGCCATGTATCGTAACATAATCGTCTTCGGTGCCGTCATGGCATCCTTCACGATTTACATATTTAGCCAAGCGATGAAACATGGTGATATAGACCGTGCACGAACGATGGCCTTTGTGACCATGGGGCT
>DUKW01000061.1 GCA_013329105.1 Candidatus Methanomethylophilaceae archaeon
CTTTAACTCTGTATAAAATCTGCGTTGGTGAACGCTCTCTTTTAAACAACTGAGTGCCGACATTATCTGTTCCGCTAAATCCTTCTGAATAACATTGACGAAATCGTCGATCTTGGAGGTTGTTTTTTGAGATCCCCCAGGCATGGCGGGCAATGCGCCTTCAAAAGTTATCGCTCCTCTTTTCGCATCGAAGACCCAGCCTCCCATAACAAAATCTCTGCCTCTTTTGTTAGAGGAAACAGTTGACTCCTCACTGAGGCCTGCAGCATCGCGTATCTTCGAGGCCACGGTTTCTGGTCTCGCTGGCCATGTCACCTGAATATCTGGAACTGCGTCCCCCAGCCTTTCCATTTCAACATCTGGCAGCGGAGGTGCCACAAGAATGATGATTGGTTTGCACAACCTTTTTACGCTGCGTATAGAAGCTATTAGCTCTTCAATATTGTTCTCTTCTGCAAAATATACAGCTACTGTTGGATATTCAGATGATGCAACGAGCGGCGCATCAAAATAATCTATTATTGGCGGTAGGATGCGTATTGGGGTATTTTTAAAGAAAACGCTGAGTGTGGATGTAGGAATCAAAGGTCTAACTATCATTACCTTAGTTTCCTGCATCCTTCTTATTATTCGTTTATATTGTAATAATCTTTTGCATTCTAAACTTAAAAATCTGTGCTGAACGTCCAGCATTTTGAGTTTATGCAAAGCTTTTTATCATTTAGCAATATTCGAGGTTCCAGTGCAAAATGGGCCCATAGCTTAGCCTGGTTGGAGCGCCCGGCTGATAACCGGGAGGTCGAGAGTTCAAATCTCTTTGGGCCCACCATACCCTCTATATCGATACGGAAACGCTACTTTTCTTATCACCATTTCATTGTGTCTTGTCTATTACTCTATAATGTATCATTTCCTACAATCACATGGTAACAGCATTCGGGGCCGTATGTTTTATCTCAGTTAACTTATCCACGATCTGAAAAAAGGCTGGAAACTGTATGAAGCTATACTGCAAGGGCATCTAAACCTCAGTCAATACATCTATCAATTCATATCACCGACCTCTATCCACACTAAATAAAATTAGAAACCCTATCCCGACCATTGTGCCGCTCCTCTTCCAAAAATTCAATATTAAGCCAAGGAGCAGTGTAGTACTGATAAAACAAGTCCCCACTATCAACAAAATTGTAAGGGCTGTGTAACGCAAATGAGAAAGTTGCCAGCGTCTATTGCTTTGAATTTATAGTATTCTGTAGTCTACAAAAATTAATCTCAGCAGACCATCTTAAACTCCCACCAAAAACTACTCTGTTACCTAGTAAATATTTTTGTTATCGATAGAGAGCAAATATGAATAAAACGCTCATACAAAAGAATGAGCTCTTATTCTTAAGAAAACGTTGTGACCTTTCTAAGAGGATTTAACCTTAATTTTATAGAAAATAAAAAATTCATGACTTGCGGGAAGAACGTAAATAAATGTTAGGATTATGTAAAAAGAGGTGATACAATGGAAAAAATGCCAGAATTCTTGAGCTTGATGAAAGAAAAGAGTCCAGTGTTCAGTGAAGCTTTCTTGAACGTATTGGAAAAAAGCCAAAGTGATGGTGCCTTGCCCGCTAAAATGAAGACACTGATCTCAATGGCACTTGATGCAGCTGCAGGTCATTCCGAGGGTGTGAGGTCACTGGCCGAGAAGGCAAGGAAGCAAGGCGCCACAGAAGAAGAGATCATTGAAACAATCCAGATAATTGCCACCACCTGCGGGATGCAGGGACTTGCGACGGGATCGGCAGCCTTCAAAAGATGAGGGGGGTCCTTTCAAAAAAGGGTGACACTTATGTACGAAGATATAAGCCAACATCTAAAAGATATGTTGAAACTGAAAAACTCCCCTGTGGCGGTGGCTTTGTCAAACGACAAACCCGATCTTGAGATGCTTGATGGCAGAATGAGATTCTGCGAGATGCTCGGTGAAGTGATTCAGAATAACAGATCGTTTTGTACCGTATCAGAAAATCACAGCTGTGACGGCGGTGCCTGCACTCTAGGCCTCAGAGCGATGCCGGAAAGCATGAGAAGTGGTGAATTCCTGTACAAAAGAGTGGGTCTTTTCGGGTCAGCGATGGCTGCCAGAAGGTTCTTCAATTCGAATCTTAGGGTAGAGGCTGGAACTACTAAATTCGTCTCATTCTCACCGCTCGAAGATGCGGAATTCACACCCGATGTGATTGTTATCGCATGCAGTGCTGGGAGCGGTATGAGAGCAATAGAGGCATCGGCCTACGACGCTGGCATAGCGGCGAAGGGTAGGATGGGCCCCGTGTGCTCCACCGTCGTGGCTGCCCCCTATCTTAGCGGCAATGTCATCTACACCCTCGGTGACGCTGGAGGCCGGAAATACGCAAAGCTTAACGACAGCGACGTGCTCATAGGTGTACCGCTCGAAAAAATGGGTCCATTACTTCACGGCCTCGAAGAGATGATACACTCATAAATAACGAAATCAAGAGCGGGACATCGATAAACGTCCGCGACCTTATTGCAAGAGAAAACACACCGGTATACCCTATTACACCCTGTAATGTCGATAAAAGGAATTGCAGTAGCGATGGGTAGGAAGCGACAACGGCTTCTCATACCGAATCGCGATTACTTTGACCGAAAGAGATAAGCGTGGCTGAGGCCCATATACTGGGAGATGCTCATTCCTTGCTGGAATAAAAACACCTTGATGAACCGTAATGTCCTCACGGTGGAGGATCTTGTCTGCCATACTTACAACGATGCCTGACATCAACTGACCCATGGAGAATAACTTGGCAGGATTCGATACGCTTTTATCATGCTAAAAAACTTCGGTGAGTCGCAAATATTCTAAAAAGAAATACATTAAGCTGTGGTGGAAGATGATATATGATGCCGTCTGGATCTTGGCCTTGGTCCTCGTTGGTTTTGGTATAGGCCTACTAGTAAGTATATTCGGTGGAGGCGGCGGTTTCTTCTATGTGCCGATACTGACACTACTATTCGGAGTGCCTACCCAATTTGCTGTATCCACTTCCCTCGCATCGATAATACCAACCACACTCGTGGGTTCAATCAGTCATTACCGGATGCGTAATGTGAACATACGCATAGGGATCACATTCGGTATAGGGGGCATTATCGGGGCCCTGATCGGTGCCTATATCTCAAGTCTTCTATCTCCTTCCCTCCTCGGGAGACTCTTTGGTCTCTTCATGATAATACTAAGCATCCCGATGTTGCTTAGTGTCAAACAAAGAGTGAAAAATGTTGATACAGAGAGAGCAACCCCACCTCTTACAAAGAAAAGGATAATGACAGGCGCCGTATTTGGTATCCTCTCCGGCAGCATGGCCGGACTGTTTGGCTTAAGCGGCACCCCACCGGTAATGGCTGGCCTTTATATCATGGGACTACCTGCAGCGACAGTGGTCGGAACGTCTTTATTTGTGCTCTTCTTCAATGCCGTTTTCGGCCTGGCCGGACACCTTGTCCTAGGGCAGATCGATCTGGTATTGACTCTCTTTTTAGCGCTAGGGGCCACTGCAGGAGCCTTTTTGGGTCCCAGATTCCTCGGCAAGGCAAAAAATTCCACCCTCGAAAAGATCTACGGACCGCTTTTTACGGTGATGGTCTTCGCTATAGGTCTAATCATGATATTCGGATAAAAGTTAAAAAAAATAGGTTAGACAAAACAATCCTCATCTAACATTGGGTTTGCCTGGGTAACATTGACACCATCTCCTCCACATGCCTACTGATAGCATATATGGGGTTATTCGCAGAGGAATATATGGAGATCAGGTTGGACCCCTCTATGATTCCCGCAGCACCGTTCTCCACTGCAGCCCTAACATGCTCCGGGCGGGAGATTCCGAAACCCAATACCACCGGCAGTTCTGTGAGTTCACTCAACTTCCGAAGCAACTCAACTGCCTCGACGGAAACAGATTCCCTAAGACCCGTCACACCAGCAACGGCGACTGCGTACACATATCCTGACGCCTTCTGAAGAATCATCTTCATCCTTTCATCAGAAGTTGTTGGTGCCACGAGACGTATGATGTCCAAGCCATTTTCTTCAGCATAACGCTCCAACTCGGCCGACTCCTCCGGCGGTTGATCAACGATCAGGATACCATCGGCACCCGCAGCGGCAAGATCACAACAGAATCTCTCCTCCCCGTACTGCAGGATCGGGTTGAGATAGCTCATCACCACCGCTGGTTGTTTGATGCCTTCCTCCTTGATCGAACGTATCAGTCCCAAAACATCAACCACTCCCGTCCTATTCAAAAGCGAGCGCGCCATCGCCCCCTGTATCACCCGGCCGTCAGCTATAGGATCTGAGAAGGGTATTCCAAATTCAAAGATATCAGCCCCGTTGGCGGCCAATGCACGAACGAGCTTCAATGTAAAATCCATGTCTGGATCGCCGACGCATATATATGGAATATATGCCCCCCGACACTCTTCCTTCAGCTGGAAAAAAATCTCCTTTATACAGCTCATAATCTGCCCTCCATCCTTGCGATCTGTTCTACGTCTTTATCTCCTCTACCAGAAAGGTTTACCACTATTGCTTGGTCGTCACGCATAGCTGCGGCCGCAACAATGGCGTGCGCAACGGCATGGGCACTTTCTAATGCAGGAATTATGCCCTCAGTCTCTGAAAGTATGTGGAACGCTTTCACCGCCTCCTCATCACTGACATAACAATATTCGGCCATCCCAGAGCGACTCAGGAAGGCGTGCTCTGGTCCCACACCAGGATAATCAAGCCCAGCTGCGACGGAATGGGTCCCCATTATCTGCCCCTGCTCATCTTGGATAAGCATCGTCTTCGCCCCGTGGAGAACCCCTTCTCTCCCGCCACATATACTAGCTGAGTGTTGGTTTGGCAGGAGTCCGCGCCCTCCTGCTTCCACGCCCACTTTCCTTACGGAGAGGAGATCCAAGAAAGGGTAGAACATTCCAATAGCATTACTGCCGCCGCCAACACACGCGATGAGCATGTCTGGGTCGCGGCCTTCGACAGAGCGGAACTGCTCCCTAATCTCCCTGCCAATAACTGACTGGAAGTCACGAACCATGGTGGGGTATGGATGAGGGCCTATGGCGCTTCCTATCAGATAATGGGTGTCCTCGCTGTTTGAGGCAAAATCCCGTAATGCCTCATTTATAGCGTCCTTCAGTGTGGCAGAGCCGTTATCCACTGGGATGACCTCTGCACCTAAGAGTTCCATTCGGTAACAGTTAAGGGCCTGCCGTTTAATGTCTACACTTCCCATATAAATATGGCAATCAAGACCCAAAATAGCGCAGGCAGTAGCAGCGGCTACACCATGTTGTCCCGCACCTGTCTCGGCGATTATACGCGTCTTACCCATCATCTTAGCTAATAGTGCCTGCGCTATGGCATTGTTGATTTTGTGAGATCCTGTATGGGCCAAGTCTTCTCTTTTTAAATAAATCCTAGCGCCTCCAACGGCCTCGCTTAGCTCCTCGGCAAAATAAAGCGGTGTAGCTCTACCTACATAGTTATGTAACAGCGCATCCAAGCGTTCACAAAAGGCCGCTGAATGACCTATGGCATCATAGGCTTTCTCCAGTTCAAGGAATGCATGTGCCAGTACTTCAGGAATGTACGCACCGCCGTATCTACCGAAATAACCCTTACCGATCATCGACGGCACCTCATTATGAAATCCTTTACAAGTGAAGGATCCTTTTTTCCGACTGATACCTCGACGCCAGAAGATACATCAACGCCATACGGCCTCATATCGGCCACCTCAGAGATATTAAAAGGGTTGAGGCCCCCAGCAACGATTACTCGCTCATAACGAGAAACTGGTGCTGAGCAGTGATCATAAGCCGCCCCTGTTCCTGGCGTTCCTACTTCAAAGAGCAGGGCGTCAACCACCTTTTCGTATGTGTCTGCCTCACCTGAGAAGGGATCGACTGCCCTGATCGTCCTGATACCATGTGACTTGAGGAACAAGATCTCTGCCGGACTGAGAGAGTACAGCTGCAAGACGTCAGCTCCTGTGATCTCCGCTAGGTTTAGGGCTTCCTCTACACTGTTGGGAGCGCAGACAAGTACCCTTGTTATCAAAGGAGAGAGAGAAAGGAATATATCCCGTATTACAGATGGTTCGAGACACCGTTCTCTCCCGGGGAAATGAACGCATCCTATCGCATCCGCCCCCAGCTCTTCACAGATCTGCGCATCCTCACTGCGCATGATACCACATATCTTGACCTTCATGCTCCTGACCCCCTCAGCACGGTTACTGCTCGATTCAATTCATGGGCTGGGTCGCTCGAGTGCATGAACCTATTGCCTATAAGGACAGCATCATATCCTTCTACAGGTCGGAAATCATCGGAGACAAGCCCGCTTTCGGCGATTGCCAGGACGCCTTTTGGTAAACGTTCCCTCATCTCGCCGAAACGCCCTGGCGCCGTTGTCAAAGTACAAAGATCCCTGCAGTTCACACCGATCATCTCCACCTCTGACACGGCCCCGCTGTTTTCCAGCTTAAACAAGTCCTTCGTGTCATGCAGTTCCACCAAAGGTTCCATCCCTAGAGAGATGGCACTCTCGACCATCGTTGCCAACTGCTCGGTCCTCAGTGCCTTAGCAATCAGTAACACGGCATTAGCACCAAGAGCCGCAGCATCACGCAATTGCCCTTCCGTGACCAAAAAGACCTTGTAAAGCATTGGTATCTCGACCGCCGCCCTGGCCTTAGAGAAGAGCTCGGCACCGCCCTTGAAATATTTCCTCTCTCCGAGAACGGATATTG
>DUKW01000125.1 GCA_013329105.1 Candidatus Methanomethylophilaceae archaeon
CACATCTTTTTGCCACCCTGTGCAGTCCGCCAGGGCGGTCCTCTATAGATATAGCAATCACGTCGGTACAGGAGACGGTATAGCCATCTGACTTTAGTGCCTTGTAAGCCTTGGCGGGGTGGTCCAGTAAGAAACGCAGAATACCGAAGTTTTCCTCCTCAGCGATGCTGAAACCTAATATATTGGCTCCGGCCTGGCCTATAGTACCGGTGACTTTCGCTAAACGCCCGATCTTATTTTCCACCATCACTGAAAGCTGTTTGAGGGTGCTCACATTCTCACTCTCCTATCCAATACCCGTTTTGCCTTCTCTTCAAAACGCGGCAAAGAACCAGGTTCCATCAGCTCAACGTCAACCCTAACGTTAAGTGTGTCCTTTAGGGCTCCAGCAACTTTTGATCTTATCGCTCTGAGCGTGAGTATGTTGTCAGTGAACGCTTCCGGATCCAGCTCTACCTGTACAGTCATTTTATCTAGGGCCCCGTCCGAATCCACCAATATCATGTAGTGTTGTGTGACCTCTTCAATCTCTCCCAGGACGTGTTCCACTTGTGATGGGAAGACGTTTATGCCGCGAATGATTATCATATCGTCCACACGTCCAGCCACCCTCTGTAAACGGGGATGGGTCCTACCGCATGCACATCTCTCCCAGGTGATCTCACTTATATCGCCTATACGATACCTAATGATCGGTAAGGCCTCACGTCTCAGCATGGTGAACACGAGTTCGCCCCTCTCGCCCTCCCCCACATGCTCTCCTGTTTTTGGGTCTATGACCTCTACAAGACAGAGATCTCCCCATACGTGTACACCATCCTGTTCGTTGCATTCGGTAAAAAGTGGCCCAGATAACTCACTGGCTCCGTAGCAATTCTGAGCCTTTATTCCCATCCAGTCTTCGATATGACGACGTGTATTCTCGGACCACGGCTCAGCACCAAGTATTGCAGATCCTAGTCGCGTGTCGTTACGAAAGTCCACACCCATAGATTCTGCTACCTCTGCCATATGAAGTAGGTAGGACGGTGTACAGGCTATCGAGGTGACCTTTAGATCCTTGATGAGTTCTATCTGCCTCTTCGTACCGCCGGTAGAAGCGGGAACCACAGCGGCACCCAGTTTCTCAGCGCCGTAATGCATTCCCAGACCGCCAGAGAATAGGCCATAACCATTACTGACTTGAATTACGTCTCTTTTTCCCAGGCCAAAGGAAGTGAAACTTCTTGCCAGAGATTCTGACCAGTTTTCTATATCATTTTTTGTGTAACCCACTACTGTCGGTTTTCCAGTGGTTCCTGAGGACACATGATATCGTATGATATCCTCAGGATCGGCTATTATAAGGCGATCGGGATAGTTATCGCGCAAATCTGTCTTGTTCATAGTAGGAAGCTTGACGATATCTTCTAAAGAGATGATGTCAGAAGGATGGACCCCGACCTCCTTCATGAGGGTATGATAATAATGCGATTTTTCGTAAATTCTTGTAACCAGTTCCTTCAGCAATCGGAGCTGTAATTGCTCTATTTCCTTTCTTGGCATCGTCTCTATCGTTTTGTTCCAGAACTGCATCTTCCTACCTCATCCATGTTAGATTATATCACGGCCCGGGTCGTTAAGGAAATTAGAATATTTTATGATAACGCCCATCAAGGTAGGTGGAGCTTTCCAGCCACACGTAGTTTGCCGCCTTCCAGGTGCATTATTACAGCCTCATCGCTTGGTAAATGAATTAGCCCCTCCTCTGCCTCCAAAGCAATGATGGTATGTCCTTGCGAAGAATCTACTGAGATCACTTTGCAAGGAACCACCTGCATCCAATGGCCCAGATGTATGACCATGCCCTCTCTAAGAGGGCTTTTCCAGAAGGGGTTGAATGACACCTCAGCTACGATGGACTTGCTTATAATTATAAGCGGATCGTTGCTCAGGACCTGACCGCGATCCAAACGATCGGTGTCTATTCCACGTAGCGCCAATCCAACCCTATCGCCAACACTTGCGGATTCGTAATCGTCATCATGCTTCTGTATTGATCGAATGATCACATCATTGCCGAGAGGATATACGGTGAGTGTGTCGTGTCTCCGTACAGTTCCTTTTACCACTTTCCCCAAAACAACTGTGCCCACACCTCGAACATTGAAGTGCTGATTGATAGGTACGGTTCCACTTCTTCCATCAGATTCTGGCTGCTCAATCCCCTCTGCCAGGTCCAAAAGTTCTTCACGCATCTTGTTGGCATCATCCGGAACAAAGTGGTAGTTTTCACCGACGGTTCCGTTTAGAAGGGGCCTTATTTGTTCTTCTAAAATGTAATTATGGAGAACTATCCATCCTTTGTGGATTCCTAGACAATCCAGCATTATCAACATCTCACCGAAAAGATGGTCTATTTTCTCTACCACCAGAATAGCCATATCGGCCATGGAGCATGCATAAAATAGGGGTGCCAGTCGTTCAGGGTAGCGAAGAGGTTCTACAAGTGAGACCTGAGCTCCGGCCCTTTTGATATCATAGAAGTTTATGTCTGTCGATCCACTCTTCTTGGCTATGGTTCCAGCATAACCAGGAAGACCCAGGACTACTACATTGAGGTTGGGCATCCTCACCGCCTTTTAGAGGTCCCCTTCTTTCAAAAGCCTGATCCCATGATTGAGCAGGGTGTTGATAGCGGACTCAGTGTCATTCACACGTATGAAAAAGATTGCGCCCTCTTTGCCAGAATATGCATAGCCATACTCAATGTTTATGCCCACCTCCCCTAACACCGCAGCGGCCTCAAACAACCCACCAGGGCGATCTTCCATCGGTATTGCTATAACCTCGGTCTCTTTCACCACTAAATCCCGATCCTTTAATTTCTGGAAGGCTATGTCAGGATCGCGGACTATCGCACGAAACACACCGAAACCGCTGGCCTCAGCGATATTGAAAGCGTAAATGTCTATACCCTCTTCTTTCATTATTCTCGCGATTTTCGCCAACCGGCCCGGTTCGTTGTTCACGAATATCGAGAGTTGCTTTATCACGTGCCTTTTCGGCATTAGAACTCCCTCCTATCTATCACTCTTTTGGCCTTACCCTCAAAACGAGGCAAAGAACCAGGATCCATTAATTCCACGTCTACAGAGACATTAAGATATCGTTTCAATTCTGAGCTTACTTTATTCTTTATTGCAATCATGTCTGACATCTTATCACTGAAATATTCAGGCGACAGTTCGACTTGCACAGTCATAGTATCTAATGCCCCTCGACGATCTAGAATTATCATAAATTGCTCTCCCACCTCAGGGATGTTCATAAGCGTGTGCTCTACCTGTGACGGGAAGACGTTTATACCTCTTACTATCAGCATATCATCGCTGCGACCACTTATTCTACCGATGCGCACCGATGTGCGGCCGCAGGAGCACTCATCATCTATAAGATAAGTCAGGTCTTTGACGCGATAACGTACCATTGGCAAGGCCTCTTTACGTAAGACGGTCATCACCAGTTCACCAACCTCCCCAGGCGGCAACACCTCTTCTGTTTCAGGGTCTATGATCTCTACTATTGCCATGTCACCCCATATATGAATCCCATCACGCTCTTCACATTCTGTGAACATCGGACCGGAGAGCTCTGAGGTACCGTATATGTCATAGGCCTTTACGCCTAAGTCTTCTTCGATATGTCTCCTCATCCCCTCTGACCATGGCTCTGCCCCCAATATTGCTTTGCGAAGCTTCGTATCCCTCTGGAAATCAATCCCTTGGCTTTTAGCGACCTCGCCTAGATGAATCATGTATGAA
>DUKW01000080.1 GCA_013329105.1 Candidatus Methanomethylophilaceae archaeon
ATATCTCTCCTCCCCATGATGGCTTTGGGAGAATCGATGAACATCTCAGGGGGATACAACATTTTGGCGATGGCTGGCATGTTGGTTTTACCTTTGCTGGTAGCAATATATATACATTCAGTCCTAGCCAAGAGTCCTATGCCCCAAAGGAAGGTCATATCGCTTAGATCGATGGGGTCGTTCATCGCCGGCTCGGTGTTTGTCATCGTTTTGCATGTGGGCGGCATAGATCCCGTTCCTGCTCTCGTCCTAGGGCTCTCACCAGCATGTCTAATAGCGTACATTGTTACAAAAAAAGAACATGACCGGTCCCTTAAGAGAGTTGATATGGACGACGCCATGCTTGAGAATCTGGTACGTTTAGGGAGTAGTATAAGATCAGGAAAGGATCTAGAGGGGGCCCTTCGAAGTAACCCTCCGCAAGGCGAAGCTGGGGCGCTTACCGCTTCGTTTCTGAGTTCGCTCGAGAACAGCCGTCTGAGCTGGAATGAAGCGTTGAGACAGATATTCTGGGAGCTGCCCTCATCAACGGTTGCTCTTTATCGTGCCATATTCCGCAGCGCCAACAAAGATTCTGTAGAGGCGGGCATGTTGAGTATCCGGATGGGAAAATATATGCATCAATGCCGGAACGTCCGTGAAGATGTCATGAATCGTATGCGGAGTCTGACAGATATGATGTCCGGAACAAGTACTGTTTTTGCTCCACTTGTACTTGGAATGGGCCTCTCTCTTGGCTCGCCGCTGGGAGGGCAAAGCGTAGATCACTGGACTATTCTTCTAACGGGATTATATCTAGTAGAACTTTCCGCCCTGACATCATGGATATCTTCATCCCTCAAAGATCTTGATGGAAAAGAAACGGTGGCCCATTTAATGTCTCTTCATCTGCCGATCACTATAACTGTCTTCATTATATCATGGTGGGCCCTTTCTATGGGTGTCTGGTGATGTGGAACATTTGTTCGGGATTCATTAAAGCGATCTCCATTGAGGCTTCCTCCTCATCACGGATACCCATTTCCTTATCGATACGCCTTTTGAGATCTGGAATGAGCTTTATTTCTAGAAACTCGTTATCAGTTTTATAGAAACGGGCGCGACTTTCCCCCTCACCAGCAATGATGATATTACCTTTACCCATAGTACATCCCGATGAAAACTGAATACCGTCGATGAGACAGGAGATCGGCGGTTTCTTACCACAATAAACTTCACATCGACGAGGCTTCCCTATTTTTTCCTTTGCTATAAGACCCATGCGATAACCAATGACCACATAAGGTCCTAGATGGGTGTGAAAATCCTTTAGCCTCTCCATTTCCTCAGTAAGTACAGTCATATAACAAGGAAAAGGTTGCAGATTTCAAGTTTGTTTCGGACCAACCGTTAATAACACATTTATCCCTTCCCGCTTCCATGAAAAGCGCCGTCAACCCACCTGAGTTCGCACTCTTCCTTATTTTCGGTGTCTTGGCAGCTGCACTCATTATCATCCCCATTAGTATCCCAGCGGGTCAAATACATGGTTTAGACGGCACTGTCGGGATCATAGACAATGGAGATCTATGGAAGGGGCTAGACCCCATAAGAGGAACAGCCTATCAGCTTGGGGATGCCCTGTGTCATCAAAAAGAATCCCGCTCCATTCTCATCAATGGTAATCAGATGCCCATCTGTGCGCGGGATGCTGGTATAGTGTTCGGCCTATTTCTAGGATTTTTGATATCAGGACTTCTCAAAAGACGCGTGCCTTGGGTTGTCGTATTAATAATGCTGGTCCCTATATTATTGGATGGCGGTACTCAATTAGTAACTAACTACGAGTCTACAAACTTCATACGCCTTATCACGGGCTTATTGTCTGGCACAGCATTGGCCTTTGGCATGATGCTTATCTTTGATTCTATGGTAAATGAAGTAGGTGAGGCGGGCAGGAACAGGAAGTCCTGACGCGAAGCCTTCCTTATTCGTGTTTTGGAGCACAGCCATCTCCAGTGCGTATATCAAGGAAAGGTCTTATACGCTACCCGCCCCAATGGCAATTGTGGCCCCCAGATATTAATGTAACTGTAAAATGCTTATGCCAGCAATTATTATATCAGGGGGTCTTTCAAAAATGTTTATATATGGTGGCAAATATCAACGATTAAATTCTTAAATCCACCTTTTAGCGAAATCTTTTGGAAGGTGCAATAATGGAAGATAATGTATTAAAAACCGGAACCACGACCATAGGTATTGTTACCAAAGAGGGGGTCATATTGGCTTCCGAAAAAAGGGCTACAATGGGTAATCTAATCGCCCATAAGGACGTGCAAAAAGTCTTCCGCATCGACGACAATCTTGGGCTCACTACGGCAGGCTTAGTCGGGGATGCGCAGCTTATAACCCGTTACATCAAAGCAGAAGTACAGCTTTACAAACTAAAACGCGGTGGCAGTATGACTGTGCATGCTGCGGCCACACTGGTAGCTAACATTGTCCGTAATGGGTTCTACGTAGGCCTTATTATCGGAGGATGGGACGAGGAAGGGGCTCATGTCTACAGCATCGATGGTGCTGGAGGCTGCATTGAGGATTCATACGTCTCAATAGGTTCGGGTTCCATATTAGCCCTAGGTGTTCTGGAAGAGAAATACCGCCCTGATCTAAGCTTAGAAAAGGGTATAGATCTTGCCATAGGGGGACTCAACGCTGCCATACGCCGCGATTCTGCCAGCGGTAATGGTATGATCGTTGTGACAATAAACGAAAAGGGATTTAAGGAAATTCCAGAGGACGACCTGAGAGCTAGAGCAGAAACCCTTGGATACAAATATCCGAATTGAGAGCCCCGTCCCTCTCCTCTCATTTAAATTTAAAGTGGGTAACCCCATGAACGCAGAAAGGATTTTCGAAAGGCAGCGCGAGCAGATACGGCGCATAGTGCCAGAGGATATAAACATTACAAGTATCGAATTCGAAGGCTCCTTGGTAGTAATATATACTAATGAGCTGGATAAATTTGTATCAGATAACAATCTAGTGAAGAAATTAGCTCAAACTCTACGTCGCCGAGTCGACATTCGCCCGGATCCTTCCATGCTCGCAGACCCGGAAGAAGTTGAGAGAAAAATAAGAGAGATGGCTCCTCCTGAGGCGGAAATAACGGACATATATTTTGAGCACGACACCGGCGAGGTCACCATCGAGGCGATGGCTCCGGGTCTTGTGATAGGGAAACAAGGAACATTACTTAACGAAATAAAAAAAGAGGTTGGATGGGCCCCTAAAGTTGTCCGATCTCCTCCCATTCCTTCCAAAACCGTGTCTGACATCCGTAGCTATCTGCGACAGAACCACGAGATCCGCAAGGAGTTTCTGAAAAAGGTCGGCAGGCGGATAGCACGTCCCCTATTGGACGGCGAACAGTGGATCCGGATAACCGCGCTAGGTGGATATCGCCAAGTTGGGCGAAGTGCCAGTCTATTGCAGACACGGGAAAGTCGGATACTTATCGACTGCGGTTTGGATCCATCCCGAAGCGATTCCGTTCCTTATTTTAATGTCCCAGAGATACAACCTCTTGACGCCATAGATGCTGTGGTCATAACTCATGCCCATCTGGATCATTCTGGTGTTTTGCCGGTACTGTTCAAATATGGATATGATGGGCCTGTCTACTGTACCCCACCTACTAGAGACCTTATGTCGATGTTGCTGATAGACAATATAAAGGTATCCTATGGAGAGGGGAAAAAGAGTGCTTACGAGTCTTCCCATATACGGGATGTGGTACTACATACGATCCCTCTTAAATATGGAGAGACAACGGACATAGCTCCCGACGTAAGACTAACATTCCAGAACGCCGGACACATACTCGGTTCAGCAATAGCTCATTTTCACATTGGAGATGGATTGTACAACGTTGGGTTCACCGGCGACATGAAGTTCGAACGCTCATGGCTCTTCAATGCAGCGATGAACCGCTTCCCACGACTGGAAACCTTGGTGATAGAATCGACATATGGCGGAACAGGTGACATACAACCTTCAAGAGTAGAAGCTACTGAGAAGCTTCAAGAGATCTTAAGGATCGCCACCAGCAAAGGCGGGAAGGTACTCATTCCCGTTTTCGCAGTAGGTCGTTCCCAAGAGGTCATGTTGGTTATAGAGGAAATGATGAGGACTGGCAAGATAGAGAAATGCCCAGTGTACCTTGATGGCATGATATGGGAGGCCACCGCAATCCATACTGCATATCCAGAATACCTCAACAGCCAGTTACGGACACAGATATTTCAGCATGGAGAGAACCCGTTCCTTTCCGACATATTCAAGCGGGTAGATAGTAAAGATATGCGCGAAGAGATATGCCACTCTCCCGATCCGTGCATCGTACTCGCCACAAGCGGTATGATGAACGGGGGGCCGGTTATGGAATATTTCCGCGCATGGGCGGATAACCCCCACCATTGGCTACTCTTTGTGGGTTATCAGGCAGAAGGTACTGTGGGACGAATGATACAGCGTGGGCGTAAAGAAGTGACGATCGGCGACTCCAGTGGGGCTATAACCTTAAGCGTCAAAATAAATTCAGAGACGATTGACGGTTTCTCCGGTCACTCCGATCGCAGACAATTGATGAATTATATCACATCATTGGAAAGCAGACCTGAACGAGTAATCATATGCCATGGTGAGGAGCGAAAATGCACAGATCTCGCTTCTGCCATATACAAAAAGTTCAAAATCGAGACACGCGCACCCATGAACCTAGAAACGGTACGCCTTAAATGATGCGGGTCTCCACGCCCGGTGTGCTTAGAAGAACCACACGACTATCTGCCTTCTCTTTCACTGTCTCCATACCTAATAGAGAGGCGAGCCTCTCAGAGAAGTTGACAATCTCTTCATGAGAAGGCATGTTAGCCAAAGACAACCTTTGCCGCGAGCCGCCCACAAATACATAGCCCTTGGCCTCTACCATCTCCACACCTGATTGTTTGTCCAAACGGGCGTATTCCTCTTCCCATCCAAGATTAAAGCCCTTCACCAATGTGTGCCTTATGACTTTACGGGTATCGAGAGACGGTAAGAGCTCCAAAGTTTGCATGAGATTTTCCCATCCGTCCGCTCTCTTGGGACGACATACCCTCTGGTAAACTTCTTTATTAGGAGCGGCCACCGTTACATACAGCTGACGCGGCAGAACATCCATTTCTTCCAACACCTTGGGGTTCACTCCATTTGTGACAAGAAAAGTTACCATACCGCGACGATGACATTCCTTTAACAAATCAGATATGTAAGGATAGAGGACAGGCTCACCGGCAAGGGAAAGCGCAACCATGTTGGGGTTTTGAGCCTCAACATAGCGCTCGGTATCACAGCGAGGGTCTCCATTGAAGCCCGTTATCAGTTTACGTTGGTATTCTATAAGAGCATCCAACATCTCGGAGGGTTCAGCCCATTCATCAACGTCAAAATCGTGACCCTGCTCTCTCCAACAGAAAACACACATATGGTCGCATTGATTGATTGCAGGAGACATCTGTAAACAACGGTGGCTCTTTATTCCGTAGAAGTCTTGCTTATAACAATTTCGTCCGTATAGAAGGCTTTGCCTCATCCAGTGACAAAGCTTAACCGCTGCATGATTCTTATAGAGGCGGTATTGCTGTTTCAGCAGGAGTTGACGGTATTCTTCATCCATAATAATCCACTCAGAAATCGAACAGGTTTTTCTGCGTCTTAGGATCTGTGTTTGAACCGACATCCAGCGTCTCGCTTGTTTGCTGGGTCAACGGCGCCTTGACGACTTCGGAATCGACTGCCTCATCCAAGAGATAAGCTAGCTCTTCAGCATCAAGCTCAAGGGTCTGTGTTAATGCGCGACACAGTGTAGGGTTGTTACGCATACTCCAAGAGAGATAGGGCAGTATCTCCTGATAGGCGCGCGATATTGATGTATGACAATACTCTGCGATCTTGGCCGCTAGGCCGCTCTTCATTTTACGCGACGCTTTGCTACGCGACATCTTTAAAAGATAGGAAGGGAAACGGAACTTCTCTCCCCTGGCAGGACGCCCCCTGCGAGCTTCATTGAGAGCAAAGGACATCATCTCATTGGCATAAGACCAAAAACCGTAGTACTGTCTTTTGCTCACACGCCCCAGGTATATGTCAGCACGAGATAGCCTTTCATAACCCCTTTCCAAATCCGCAGCTTGACGATATTCATAAGGCATATTCTCATCCAACCATAGGAGGATGGTTTCAGGCGTCTCATGAACGCGGGCGATGACTTTGCGGGCTACCTCAGGATCATTCCCGCGCAATATCACATCCATCAACTCGTACATATCCGCCTCTACGTTGCGAGCAGAAATATGCATTACATCTTTCACCGATAGATGATCTCGTCCCAGGGCCAGCGATTGGAAGTCCCGTATTGCAGCACGGACATCTCCTTTGGCATTTTCGGCTATGATGTTTAAAGCCTCTCTATCGAAGGATAACCCTTGATCACGAGCAATGGATGAAAGGACTGCGACAATCTGATTATTACGGGGAGGGTAGAATCTAACCTGTTTTGTCTGTGTGCGTATGGAGTTGCTCTTCTTACTTAGTGCATAAAAATCATTGACAATCAATATAACAGGTTGCAATGTTTTTTTAATAAGTTCTACGATAACTGGAACAGCTCCCCTATCTTCATTCCCGAAGAGGCAGTCCGCTTCATCTAATATTATAAGCTTGCGCCCGCCTGTATTCACAGAGAGATACTCTCCATTATCGGAAAACGTATTTGAATATGACCCTCTCAGAGCTATCTGACGCAGGATCTCGCCGTTACGCTGGTCTGAGGCATTGATTTCCACTACCCCCCATCCCCTCTCTTCAGCAAGTGCCAGAGCGGCAGATGTTTTGCCAATACCTGGGGGCCCCATCAGCACCAATGCTCTCTTAGAGGGTACGCTTCTCTCCCATGAATCAGCCCAAGCCGCTATATCCTCTACCGCTTTGGGGTTGCCTACAAGCTGAGAAAGACTATGGGGGCGGTAGATCTCAGTCCAGTCTTTAGACATCTATTCACCATTGTCCACATGCATAAAATGGTTTTCCTAGAGCTAGATAAGTATTCATCTTTTAGCCGTCCAACCGTAGGTTATTGTGTATACGTCCCAGAGCTGATACACAAAAACGATAAGACTCACAGAAAGGAACATTAGATCAACATATGGGAATGTACCCGAAAGGACAAGCATTCTATTAACTACCCTTAAAACTAAAGATATAAGCAGCAAAATAAATGCCCTTAGATATTTGCCTATGATTAGATGCCCTAAACCAAAAATGTTGAATATACCTGGAATCAGTGCCGGCATCTTTGCAATAAGCGATATCCGTTGCACCGCTTTCAAGTCAAGATCAAGAATAAGATACTCCCCGCATGATGGACAGAGAATGGAACCCTGCACGACCCCCTCTCCGCAATGAGGACATCTGATACT
>DUKW01000014.1 GCA_013329105.1 Candidatus Methanomethylophilaceae archaeon
AAGATCATCACGTAGAGTCTTGATCGATATGTTTGCCTCATCAATAAAGGGGGGAGGCACTTGGGCACCGTTGGAGTGACCTAGTTTGGTGATCAATCCCAATTGAACGGATGCATATTCGGCCACCTCTTCCAATTGAGGGTTCGATGTGGGTTCACCTCCCACGAAGCTCACCCTGTCAACGTCGACTATTTCCATATGTTTGATTATCTCTTCCGTTGAGAGGTAATTATTGGGTTCCCGTCTACCATTCAGCTTGTAGAAGCACCAACTGCAGCTCATATCACACCCATAATTGTGGATGTTGAGCCGGCGATAGATTTTATTTTCTGTCATTTTGTAAAAAGCCAAGGGGACCACCAACGCTCAGTAACAACAAATTGATTTTCGTGTTACTGTAAAGCGTTTCTATTATTTAAAAGAGGGTCCAGTGATTCCTTGTTTTAGGCCCTTTACAAGAAAGGTAGCTACTGCTATCATAAATAATACTTACTCTGGCGATCCCCATTATTGTGGGACTTCATATGTTTCAATTCATTCTTATAATTAGTTTTTAGAGCACTCTAGATCGTTACAAAACATACACCAAACCATTCCAAAGAAGGTATAAAGACAATAAACATCAGAGAGAAATTTGAATTAAGAACCATAGTGAAAATATGAGGAACAATATTTGATATAATCTTACAAAATGGGATTGTGGCGGGCCCGCCGGGATTCGAACCCGGGTCTGAGGCTCCGGAGGCCTCGGTGATGTCCTAGCTACACTACAGGCCCATGATGTTCCTAGACTCAAACGTGGCGCCAGGAAGGTATGCCTCAGAGCATTGGGTTTTTTGGTGAGGTGGAGATCAGAATGTCAATCACTGCTTCTTTTTGAACTCGGTGTAACCACAGCGCCCGCAGGAGGTTCTATCCTCATGTTGAGCCATGAAGACGCCCGGTCCACACTTGGGACATACCGGTTTCGCCCTGACCAGCTTATCTCCATCCATATGGTAACAATCTTTCTTGGCCATTTTTATTCCTCCGTCTTGGCCGTGCTAATGCCAGAACGCGTCAGTAGGTATTTACTCTCAAGTCTTTTCGCCGTTTCGACGTCCTTGTATATCTTAGCATAAACCACAGAGCTATTCATCCCATACCGGGATCCAATGTTATCTATGATCACGGCATTGACATCAGTCTTCAAGACCTTCGCAAGCTCCTCTCGGACCTTGGCCCGGGAGGGTGTGGCTTCGCCCTCATGGTCCACAACGAATCGGACCTCGGTTCTCTCTTGCAAGGGATTCTCCCTCTTCTCAGTGATTTCTATCTTCATGGCAACTCCTCCATTCTGTTCCAGAGCTCTTTTATCCTTTCTGGCAGATCCTCATCCACCTCGATGAGAACCATACCCTCGCCCGGCTGCCCATAGACCACCCAACTGCCTACAGGTGCGTAAAGGATACAAGCCAGGACGGCCAGATCCTCCTCACCCTCTACCCGGATGCTCATTGGTTCACAGCCTTTTAAAGCGTTTTTTACAGCTTCCATTAGCTCGTTGCTGATCGTTCCCGGCGGGTTCCGCACCGTAACGATGCGGTAGCCCTCCTCTTCAACCAGACGAGAGAGCCCAGTCATCTCTCTCCTCTCAGTGCGACCGTCGTAAACGATCAAATGAGGTCTTATACCGAGTTTCATTGCGGTGAGGGATACTATGTCCCCCACAGTCACCAAGAGGCTGCTGTCTTTCCTTTCCTGAAGTCGTTTCTCGTCTATGATCGGGCCAAAGGGACGTGCTAGTTCCTGCCGCATATGCTCAGGGAGGCGCCACCCCTTTGTTTCGTTCATCTAACGTACCCTCAGGGCATACCTGCCATTGGAAGTTATACCCATCTTTTTGGCTATATCCGATTTTTCGTGATCAATTACCACGACATAACCCTGCCACTCCTTTGATGTCTGTCCGCCACAGCGGGGACAGACCTCTTCTTCGGAAATGAGACTGCATTGTTTGCAGGCACGATCGGTCATTGTAGCTCACCCTTTGCCTTACGATCCTCTTCCAACCATTCAAGCTTTCCGAGTCCTGGCTGTCTCATCGTCAGACCGATCTTGCTCTCGCGCGGGTTGCGCTCATTGAGACTCAAAGCCACTATTCTGGCACGTACACGGTCACCGACAGCCAGCGTTCGGCTGTTGTCCTTACCAACCAATCTTTGATTGTCAGCATCTACATGAATGCGATCATCCATTATCTGGCTTATATGCAACAGACCGTCGAGAGGACCGAATCTCACAAAGGCACCGAACTTCAGGATCTCACAGACTATACCCTCAATCACTTCCTGAAGTTGCGGCCGGAATATCAGTTGATCGTACGCCACCTGTTGATACACAGCACCGTCACCGTGGACGACGCGCCCTAAACCGACTGGCCTCACATTGCTTATTAGAACGGTAAGGTGATCCCCCTCGATACGGCCCTCGAAGGATTCACATGTGAGCTGCCCCACCACTTCGTTGAAATCCTCATCGAGCATGGTCGGTGGAATGCGCACGACCTTCTCAGCGTTAGTTAGTATATACATGATGTGACCTTCTGTGAAACGTTCTCTGCATTATTGAGGCCTTATATAAAAGTTGAGGGAGAGCTCTAAACGCCAGATGAAAAAATGATATAAGAGGTTTGGGGGCAACCATCAGACGATGTATATGCCAGCGGTAACCAGGGTCACCGTGGATAGGAGTTTGACCAACACATGTATTGACGGCCCGGCTGTGTCCTTGAAGGGATCGCCAACTGTGTCACCGACCACTGCCGCAGCATGAGCGGTGGATCCTTTACCGCCGTGGTGACCTGCCTCGATATACTTTTTCGCATTGTCCCAGGCCCCTCCTCCGTTGTTGAAGAAGTTCGCCATAAGGATACCGACGATAGTACCAACGATAATCAGGGCTCCGACCGCCTGAGGGGCCAAACTGACGTAATCCGGGGCCAGGACATTCAGAACGCCGATTGTTGCTAGACCAAACCCTACAGGGAAAATTATAGGCAATATGCCTGGCAATATCATGGCTTTCAAGGCTCCCTTAGTGGAGATGTCAACGCACTCATCATACCGTGGTTTCTCCGTGCCTTCCATGATACCGGGGTACTCGCGGAACTGTCTGCGGACCTCATTAATCATCTCATAAGCGGCTACACCGACAGCCCTTATGGCAAGGGCAGCGAATATGAAGACCAACATACCACCGACAAGACCACCTATAAAGATCAGGGGGTTACCAAGACTGACATTGAAGGCTTCATAGAGTGTCTGACCTCTCTCATCGGCCACAATCTCGAAATACGCTGCGAAGAGCAGGAAGGCTGCCAGACCAGCTGTAGCCATAGCATAGCCCTTTGTCAATGCTTTGGTAGTGTTACCTGCGGAGTCGAGCCTATCAGTCCTCTCCCTGACGCTGGACGGCATATCGCTCATCTCCACGATCCCACCGGCATTGTCCGTTATGGGGCCAAAGGTATCCTCGGCAAGGATGTAAGCAGAGGAACAGAGCATGGCAATCGTGGCGATAGCTGTCCCATAAAGACCAAAAACGAAGAGATCGGAGATGGCTGTCAGGCCCAAGACCTCGCCGCCCATAGTCCAACCTAGGGCAAAGCTACCGCCTAATGCGAGACATATGGCTATAACAGGCAGCATCGTGGTCTCCAAAGCAATGGATATGCCCGATATGACGTTCGTTGCAGGGCCGGTCTCCGACGATTCGGCTATGGCTCTGACCGGGCGATAATGACCGGCTGTGTAGTATTGTGTTATGTAAACGATGGCTATGCCCAATACCACTCCAATCACACCCAAGCCCAAGAAGTACATCCATACACCATCAGCAGCATAGTCGCCGAGAAGTGTGTAGGACAGGATGGTTAGGAAGACCAAAGAGAGTATAGCAGTTATAAAATAACCACGGTTCAGCGTAGAATAGATGTCAGAATCATCATCCTTCATCTTGACGCTCCATATCCCTATGAGAGACGCTATGAGTCCAAAGGCTAGGAACACGAGTGGGAACATTATCCATACGATATCGCCACCAAACGAGGTTCCTTCCAGAACCTTGAATACCGCAAACCCTATTATCATCGAACCGATAATCTCGGCTGCAGTAGACTCAAAAAGGTCGGCACCACGGCCAGCACAATCACCCACATTATCGCCGACGAGATCGGCGATGACTGCGGGGTTTCGCGGATCGTCTTCGGGTATACCGGCTTCCACCTTGCCCACTAGATCTGCACCAACATCAGCGGCTTTAGTATAAATACCGCCGCCCAACTGGGCAAAGAGGGCCGCCATAGATGCCCCGAAGGCATAACCTACCACGTGTTCAAGAGCTAAACCTATCGTGGACCCATCAGTGACTGCAATTGCCTCATACACCATGAAGACCGTAAAAACACCCAGTAGGCTCAAGGCCGCCACTGCAATACCGGATATGGCCCCGCCTCGGAAGGATACGTGAAATGATTCCTTCAGCGAAGTGCGGGCAGCGCTTGCGGTGCGAATGTTCGAGTTGACAGCAACATACATACCGATAAATCCAGAGAGCGCGGAAAAGGTGGCTCCCAACAGGAAAGCTAATGCAACCTCCCAACCCAAACGGTTCACGCCGAACAGCTCGCCTGCCACTACGATTATGGCAGCTATTATGACGCTGATAATACCTATCGTCTTGTATTGTCGAGTCAGGTAAGCCATAGCACCATCTTTGATTGCCTTATAGATGGAGCGCATATTTTCATCCCCGGTGTCACGGGAAAATATGTCCCTGTAAAACCAGAATCCGAAGATGAGGGCTACCAGCCCCGAAATGGGGACCATATACAGCATGTTGTCAAGTAAGTCAACCACCATGTTTCATATCCCCTAGAATTTTGTTTGGGATGCTGGTTATAATATAAATGGTTTTTCTCCCCATTATACAATCCAGAGAATCACGGTCAGACGAATGGACCGGGCTTGGTACCTGTCAACAGACATGCCTCCTCTAGTTCCAGCCCATTGGGAGGGATTGCTATGTCTTCTGCACGGCAGAGAATTACATTTCCGTCACCGTCGCGCCGACCCTGTCCCAGAGTTTTTAATGGGAGTAGTATATTGAGCCTGGGTGCGGCCGCAGAAAGCGTCTCTGCCCCTACCTCACAGCAAAGGGCTACAACAACATCTGCACTCTGAAGCAATGACATGTCTGTCTTGGCCATTATATGGTCTTGGAGGCAGGAGGCGCTGACAGTCTGGGAGGCTATCAACTCAATACCATCCTCCTGAAGCTTCTCTGCCAGCCTGGAAATCGAGTCTCTGTCGGCCACACCACAAATGCGCGCACAGGTTCCACATGACCAGAGAAAAACCCTCTTTCCTTTTAGCGCATCTTTTAGTTCAGGATAATCATAGAGCCTAACAACCACCATCATCATGTTATAAATCTAATAGCCGATAAATATCTGTTATCCCTTAGAATCTTAGATGCTCTGCCGATGACCTTGTCGTCACCGCTCTTATCTATCTGTTCATAACAATGGTGTTGTGCCGGATTTTGGCTTTAAGCTTTAATTTATTAGTAAATATTGTGTTGTTAGCACATCAGCGCATCGTTCAGACCTGACAACCCCTAAGTCACCGCCACCTTCATGATCTTCATGGGGTTCTGATATGGGTTGGTATGTTGTCGATAGAATAGATGGCAGCGGTAAGAATACAGTCGCCGACATGCTAGCCGATATATTGAAAGAAGAAGAGGGGGACAGCTTCGTGCAGAGCCGTCCTTCTGATCGTGTTTTAGGCCGTGTTGCACGCAGTCTCCTTTACAAAGAGAACAGAATGGCGATAATCATGGCCACCTTCTTTTATATAACGGACTTGGTTGGCAGCCTTTTTAGATTACGTCACTGGTACCGTATTCACGATGACGTGATATTTGTGCGATATAATGTGGTGGCTTATCTGCCTGATATGCTTGCAGAGTTAGTATACGGTATCCTCGCGCGACTGCTCCCAGTACCAGACGACCTCCTGCTAGTCGATCTTCCTCCTCAAACGGCAGCTGAACGTATAATAGAGAGGGGATATATACGGGAGGTCTTCGAAACGATAGATGGGTTGGAAGATATACAAACCCGTATGCTACGACTTAGCAAGAATGGATGGACGATAATAGATAATGGCAACGAGATCGAGAACGTTAAGAGACAGCTTATAACTTATCTGGAAAGTGAGCAACAATCCCTTTATAGGGAATGTCCATCTAATGCATCGGAGATCTTATGGAAGAACTAATACCTGTCCAAGACATTAGACTTCGTAGCGGAATGACCGTTGCTGAGATGGTTAACGCCATGGGCTGCTCTGGCGGTTTTACGGCCCGTAAGCTATATCAGGCCGTAGAGGTCATAGAGCGTATGTTGCGCAACGAGGATTGTCTTCGTTTTCTTTCATTCCCGGCTTGTATAATGGCCACCGGGACCAGAGGCGTCATTGTAGAAATGGTGAAAAGAGGTATGGTGGATGTCATCATAACGACCTGTGGTACATTGGACCACGATTTGGCCAGGACATGGAAGGAATATTATCATGGGGACTTCAACCTTGATGACGCTGAGCTTAGACATAAAGGGATCAGTCGCCTAGGCAATGTGCTTGTGCCAGACGAATGTTACGGTGAGGTCCTGGAAGAGAGATTGATACCCTTATTCGAGGAAATACTGAAAGACCGTGACTCTATTACCACACACGAACTCATAGACGAGGTGGGCGCACGTATAGATGATGAACGCAGTCTGCTTCATTGGTGTCACCGTAAAGGAGTTAAGGTCTTCGTACCTGGGATAACGGACGGATCGTTTGGAAGCCAGCTATGGATGTATTATCAGACACACCGTTCCTTTCGCATCGACTTGTTCGGTGATGAGCAGTCGCTTTCTGATCTGACGTTCGATGCCCCCGAGACGGGTGCCATAATCGTCGGGGGCGGTATCTCCAAACACCACACAATCTGGTGGAACCAATTCCGCGGCGGCCTAGACCATGCAGTTTACATAACGACGGCAGTGGAGTATGACGGCTCGCTCTCCGGGGCACAGATTAGAGAGGCCGTCTCATGGGGAAAAGTAAAGGAGACCGCATACCAAGTGACAGTGGAGGGTGATGCAACCCTATCATTGCCCCTCATAGTTGCCGCTCTTCTAGAGAGGGAAAAATGAGGGTAGCCGTTCTTCCGGGCGATGGTATAGGTCCGGAGGTTATCGATGCCGCTGAGGAGGCGCTGCGTGTCTTGGCCCCTGACCTGGAGATCGTCCATGGGGAGCTTGGACTAGACTGCTACTCTCGCCTTGGAGAGTACCTACCTGACGAAACCATGACTCTGCTCAAGGAAAGTCAGGCTGCATTATTCGGAGCCATAACCAGTCCGATAGTCGCCAATGATTACCAGTCTCCAATCCTAACTATCAGGAAGAAAATGGACCTCTACGCTAACCTACGTCCTGTGCGCAACCCAGCACCCGGAATAGGCCTAAAAGATATCGATGTTGTCATCGTGAGAGAGAATACTGAAGGTATGTATACCGGCGAGGAGACGGTATACAAGGAACATGTAGAACTCGCACGGAGGGTGAGTCGTTACGCTTGCGAGAGAATCTGTGCCTTTGCCAGAAATACAGGAGAATCAATGGGGCGAAAGAAAGTCAGCTGTGTTCACAAGGCCAATGTCCTTCGCAAATCAGATGGTTTGTTTCGGGATGTTTTCTACACATCTATGGCCGGCTCAACGCTTAGCGCAGAGGATGCCTTAGTGGACGCCGTGGCCGCAGGTCTGGTGACCTCTCCTCAATTTTATGATGTGATCGTCACTCTCAACCTTTATGGGGACATCCTGTCAGATGAGGCCGCCGCTTTGGCTGGCGGCTTGGGAATAGCCCCTTCGGCCAATCTCAACGAACGTTTTGGTCTCTTCGAGCCGGTGCACGGATCAGCCCCTGACATAGCCGGTAAAGGTATTGCTAATCCTACGGCTGCGTTTCTCTCAACCGCTATGATGCTGGAATTCCTGGGCATGAAGGCCGAAGGGACCAAACTGCGCTCAGCTGTTGAGGAGGTCCTTGCTTCGGGCAACCGCACAAGGGATCTTGGGGGTTCGCTAAGTACAAAGGAATTCGGCAGACTCGTCGTGAAGCGATGCTTGACCATATAATAGGACTGACCGTTGCACCCGGATACTGCTACGTTCTATAAGGCCCCTAACCCTTCCGCTACCCAGCCCGACATCCAAGGTCTTTCAAAAATCTTTGAGAGATGAGAAGATGACTGAATAAGATAAGCTGAGGTCCTATCTCTGACTATCTCTATTTAAAAAGTCCTTCTACTGAGCTGGGCGGCTCACTTATCGTTTTCAATATGGTTGTGTTCACGATCAGGGTCCCGCACCACAAGCTCCTGATCACAGTTGGGCCTGTGCTCAGGTCTTAGAGTGACATGGTTTATGCCATACTCATCGCGCAGTTTGGCCTCCACACATGTCATAAGCTCATCAGCCTGAGAGACAGGCAGGTCATTACTGAGAGAGACGTGTGCCTCCAGGTGCGTTTCGTTCTCGCTCAGTTGCCACACATGTATGTGGTGCATGCCCTCTATACCGTCTATGGACTGTACCGTATTCTCTATAGCAAAAATGTCCAGATCGGGAGGGGCAAATTGCATGAATACGCGCATGGCGTCTAAAATGAGCCTACCAGCGAAATACATCAACGCAAGACTGACTATTATGGTGATCACGCTATCGACCCAATTGAGGCCCAGAAACATAACTGCCACACCCCCTAACATAACCGTAACAGAGGTGACCATGTCCGTGACCAGATGGAGGTAGGCAGACCTCATATTAAGGTTCTTACGAGAATCGGCATGAAGTAACATAGCACATCCACCGTTGACTATCACTGCCAGGCCGCCAAGGACCAGCATAAAAACGCCATCGATAGACTGTGGATGGGAGAGCCTCTCTATTGCCTCAAAGATTAGATAAAAAGATATGGCAAAAAGAATGAGCCCGTTTATAAGCGCTGCCATCAGCTCGGCGCGTTTATAGCCGAACGTCTTATCAGGTGTGCATTCGTGTGAGCGGAGACGTGCTGCCACCCAAGACATCATGAGTGCGGCGACATCAGATAGATTGTGCAGGGCATCCGATATCAGTGCCAGGCTGCCGGAAATAATACCGCCTATAATTTGGGCCAAGGTGATAACTACATTAAGTAATATACTCCATAGGAGCCGCCTACTCCTGCGGTGTGTATTTTCCTCAACCATCGAAACCGCCTCACATCACCATTCCCTTATGGAGAGACTCCTGTCGGGGGCTCTTTAATAAGTTTCCGCCATCGACTTTCTGCTTACTATATGATAGAGATCTGGCATCGTTGCACCATCTGTATATTCGTGTCACAATCGATATACTGAACTATTTCAGTTAAATTGTGTTCGGATCTGTTGATGGGACAATCACATTTGTTGCATGCAGTGAAAGTTATTCTGAGATTAAAGGCTTCGTTTATATACCTCGATTAAATCTGTTCTAAAATAGCTTCACAGATCAAGAGTGAACGCTGACGATCCCGATAAAAGAGTAGATCAGGCAAAAAATGACATCCCCTATACAAACTCATAGATAACAGGTCGGCAAAGTCTGTTCTGATAACATCCCATTATTGATGAGAATCCTTGGGTCTAAGCACATAATTCAAAGAGTCGGCACTAGATTGCAGCCGTTTGTAGTACCCTCTTAAGGGGTATGTCATAACTCATCATCAATACTAACCTTTGTATCTTCTACGGCCGATCATTCTCGACATTCTGACATGTGGATTAGAAGACCCGGCCATCTTCTTGAGCTCTTGGAATGACGGCATCTCTCCATCAATAAGCTTCTCCAGGCTCTCTGGAGATATAGACTCACTCATCACCATCCCGGCCACAAGGAAGCGCTGATGTAAATTCAATGATTCGTCCTGCCAAACAGAAAGAATGACATCTTTCAAATCACTGGCATAGTCCATCTCATCCCCCATTCGCTCCCTCAGGACGCTGTCATACATTTCCGGTGAACGGGCGGCACATTCACCAGCTACCAATCCACAGAGATATGCAGGAACAATTCCTTCTCCTACGAATGCCAAGGTCTGTCCTGCCGCATCACCGGTATATAGTACATTCCCTCTCACAGGACCCCCCTGAAAGCCAGGGACAGGTGCATCCCCTGATTTCACTTCGATTATGCAATCCGTATCGAAATAGTGAGATACTATCGGATTGTCCTCAACCCATTTTTCCACCCTATCCCGGATACGCCCTCGGTCACCCACCTCGGCAAGACCTACATTGGCTCTCTTTCTTCCTTTAGGTATAATCCACCCATAACCCAGGCCTACCTCCTCCTCAATAAATATCTGCATACATCGAGGAAGAGGACGTTTGGAGATCATCTCGAACTCTCCCCCGTGGGCCACCATGTCCGGGGAACTCCAGCATACACCTGTCATCTTGGCCACCGTGGAATGGACACCGTCTGCAGCAATGAGTGTTTTTGGGTGAACAGTGACGTCTCTGCCACGCATGCGGAGGGTGGCCGATTCCACAATATCACCATTTATGTCTAGATCGATAAGGGTTGTATCAGCTTGAACAGACGCCCCTTCAGTGGCTGCACGGGCAGCGAGGAGTTTATCAAGAATCTTTCGCTCCACCGATACGCTGGCCCACTGTTCAGCATAATTGCGTATCGATATCGATCTGTCTATCACAAAACGGGTGTGATCCTGATGGGAACATATAGCCTGACGGGGCAGTTTCAGTCCTGAGCTGCGTAACAGGCCCTTCCCTATCACCTCTCCACACTGGACCGGTACACCGATCTCCTTCTTTCGGTCTATAGCCAAAACTTTTGCTCCGGCAGCAGCGGCAGCTTGAGCGGCTCCACAACCAGCAGGACCCAATCCAACAACCAGAACGTCACAGTCCATTCTTACCACCCATATCGAAAGGATTTCATATATGCTTTGGCAACGGTCACATGCTTCTCATTCCCTAAAAGGGCACGAAAGATTGCCGCAGGCCGATAACCATGACGGAAGGGAGTCATAAACTCTATCATATCTTTATCCCTCCATCTACAACTTACTTCATAAGCTTTCATAAAGATAGGGTCAGAAAAACCCGAGGAGTCCCACCATCGCTGATATACACCAAGATCTCCCTTGGCCACAGCTTCAGCAGCCTTTACTGCAGACAACATAGCAACACGAATCCCTCCGAATGAGACAGGGTTGACCATCGCCGCTGCATCACCTAACAGGCAGGCACCTGGGACGACGATGCTTTCCACACCCCCTATAGGGATATGCCTCCCTCCCTTGGCCAGAGTTCTTTCTGGAACCTCATCGCAACCGTGCGGGAATCCCACATTAGAGAAGTCTCCGCAGGGGAACCTCCATCGGTAACCGCCTCCGTATCTTTCACCGTAAACGAACTCTATAACCCCACTATCAGAGACCTCATCGACAATAAATTGACTAACCGGAATAGTCACAGGAGCTGAGCTGCCAAAGAGTGACCTTCTTACCGTGGAGAAGGCACCGTCTGCGCCTATTACCACATCACAGACTATCTCTTCTATATCGGTGCTCAATACCATACGTTCGCCATCGCGGCGGACTGAACGCAACGTCCTTTTCTCGAACGACACTTCTTCACATTCATCCTGAAGGTCGTGGAGGAATGTTGGCCTATCAAGGATATATCCTTTAGCACGTTCCTCGATCACGATGTCTCCCGGCCATATCTCTCGAACTTTTTCTATCCTATTACACACGCAACGCGGTGAGAATGGGAGCTCTTTGAACGCCTGCTTACTTACCGCTTCTCCACATATACTATGATAACGATCAAAGCGCTTGTCATCTAATCGGTCTATGCATACAATCCTGACATCAGGATCGATACGTTGCATCGCCCAACAGAACACCGTACCAGAGATGCCAGCGCCTACTACGGCTACATCGACGTCTTTCATTATCCCACCCTGCTTCCTACACTGATCTGTGAAACACAATCTACTAGCGCATAACCGAAATCAAAACTGAGCATCATAAATAAATATGCAAATGAGGGGAAGGTCCCTACTACACATAAAAAAAAGATCGCTATCTTAAGGAATGGACGTTGTTGGAAGATACGGTCGCGAAGGGTTTCTAGCCTGTCCACACCTTCTATATCGTTGACCAGCTCGTCCACGTACGTTGCCCCAATCACAAGCACCATGGCATAAATACTGAAGGAAAGTTTACCGCTCAGAAGGCCCAGAATCACCATTCCGATAGCTATGAGGAAACCAATAATGAAACCACGATTATCATATTTCTTCGCAAAGAGCAGGCCTAACAACATGCCGATGCCTATGGCCGCAGTGGGAGGATCGTTTATCATCATATATCCAAACCACAAACCGCTGGGGAATGCCAACACTAATGCTTTTCTTCGGTCGAAACAACCGACATCATAGGCCTGATCGCCATACTTTATCAGCATTCCAAGGGCAAAGTAAGAAAACGGTAGTAGGAGTTGAAATAGAGAATCCATATCGTCGATAATAAGAAAGAGATACGATGCGATCAAACACGATATAGAAAGCAGGGCGAAGGTGGCGGTCCTGACTTTAAGGTCGGTTCTTTCCATTCTATTCTCCTCTTCTCCGTTCACCGTTCAATTACTTGAGGGCGCCCGGCATATTTTATCATGCGCATCCATCCGTGTTTATTCTATATTACAAAGCAATTACCACATGTGAACGAAAAAAACACATTGATCTCCTACAACCCAATAACGGATGAGATAGTAGGAGAAGTGCCAATAAGCAGAGCTGATGAAATACCGATACTGATAAGGAATGCCAAACGGTCACAGAAAAAATGGGGCGCTATGGAGCGCAAACAACAACTCATCACGCTTTCAAAACTACTTTCGATTTGTGTATCCCGTACAGACGAAATATGTGAGACCATCTGCCGCGAAACGGGCAAACCCTTCAGTGAGGCTCTCAACACTGAGATACTGGCATCACTTACTACAATAGATTGGTGCATCGACTGGCTACGCAGACAGCCTAACACCATGGAAATACATCAGGGAAAATTGCAGATGATGATACGTTATCTGGGAAGGAGTTCGTATATTAGATACCGTCCTCTGGGGGTGGTCGCCATAATCTCCCCTTTCAATTTTCCTCTGGCTATACCGTTCACGCAGGCGGTGATGTCCGTAACGGCAGGGAACGCTGTGATACTGAAACCCTCCTCCAAGACCCCCATCAGCGGTCACCTAATAGAGAGTCTGTTCTTGGAAGCGGGGTTCCCTCCTAACCTGGTTAAGGTTATCTCCGGACCTGAAATAGGTGAAGCCCTGACCCTTTCTGATGTAGACAGGATAATATTCACCGGCAGTAGCGAGACGGGCCGAAAAGTAATGGCATCAGCCTCCCAGCGTCTCACTCCTGTCACCTTAGAGTTAGGAGGGAAGGACGCTATGATAGTGACTGAGGATGCGGATTTAAAAAGAGCTGCATCGGGAGCTGTATGGGGTGCGTTCGTCAACTCAGGACAAGTCTGTGCGGCCGTCAAAAGGTTGATCGTTCATAAGGATATCTATTCTTACTTTCTCGATCTTGTACTCTTTGAAACTGAGAAACTGAAACAGGGTAACAGTTTGTTAGACCCAGATGTTAGCATAGGGGCGATGATAGACAAAGAAGCGGTTCAGAAGATGGAGGAACAAGTAGGAAAGGCCGTCCATGAAGGTGGCAGGGTCCTCATAGGGGGTTCTGCACCGAAGATTCCGGGCTCCTTTTTTCAGCCGACCATAATAAGCGAGCTGCCCCCCAAAGCCACTATGTGGAAAACAGAGACCTTTGGTCCGATTCTATTGGTGACCTCCTACGAAGACGACGATGAGGCTGTCAGACTGGCAAACGACTCGGATTTTGCTTTGACAGCATCTGTCTGGACTAGAAACTTAGAGAGAGGAAAAAGGATGGCTTCCTCCATACGCGCGGGAACAGTGATGATTAATAATGTCCTTTATACATATGGTCTTCCTGCCACGCCATGGGGCGGCAGTGGGGAGAGCGGTTTTGGTAGGACCCACGGGCAATGGGGAATGATGGAGCTGATGGAGCCTCACCACATACATGTCGACAAGGGCAACTTTCCACATGATATATGGTGGTTCCCTTACAGCAGCGAGGGTCTAGAACTTAACCGCGATATGATTAATGGTCTATTCGCCCACAAGGGGGTCAGTCGCCTTTCTTCCCTGCTGAATGTACGTAAAGGATTCAAAGATCAGACTCGAAGATGATCTATCATCCTAGAAAGTAACTCATCCGCTCTGGCAGCCGGGAGACCATCATAATGCCCCATTGTAAGATATAAGACACCTAAATAGCTAGAGGATACCACACCTAATGTAGGAGGTCGTATGCCCGGATAGGCGACATATGCTGTCTTAGGGGTCAGCCTCCCTAAATTGGTCCAAGACAGCTCTCCAACATTGGATAAAAAATAAAGGGCAGTTCCGCTCTCACTGCTTTCATACATTTCCGAGACCAGCCGATCCATCTCCTCCACAGAGTGGATGTTTGCATATGTTGCAAGATCGTCCTTTCCTAATCGGTCCTCTTTACGTAACTCCTCTATGCTTCTATGTACGATGGCTATGGTTTCGGCCATACCCATACCAGAAATGTCACCGAGATTGATTGCAAAGTTTGAAGAGAGGCTCAGATCGGAAGAGC
>DUKW01000112.1 GCA_013329105.1 Candidatus Methanomethylophilaceae archaeon
GTTCTTGCGTTTCATCAATATCTCGAGGGCTCCCTCCTCGAAATCCGGAGCCACGATGGCCTCTACGAAGTATTTGTTGTTCCTTATCTCTTCGGCAATCGATGTGGGGCACACTCTGTTGAGACATATCACGCAACCGTATGCAGACTTAGGGTCAACAGCGTAAGCCATGACGAAAGCCTCGTGGATGTTATCGGCACTGGCAAGACCACAGGGGTTGGTGTGTTTCATTATCACAGCGGTGGGTCTCTCGAAGTCCAGGGCTATGTCTAGCGCTTTGTCTATGTCAAGGATGTTGTTGAAGGATAGTTGTTTTCCGTGCAATTGTTCGGCTTTGGCGATGTTGGGAGGTGGCGCGAAGGGATCAGCATAGAAGGCCGCTCTTTGATGAGGATTTTCACCATAACGTAATTCCATAAGTTTTTCATTCGGCAACGGAAAAGTTGCTGGAAACTCTTCAAGGAACATTCTACTCATGACGCTAGCGATCATGGACTCATATCTAGCGCTTTCAACAAATGCCTCAGCCATCAGCCGTTGGCGCGTCTCGTCGCTCAGCTTCCCTGTGCCTTTGAGTTCTTCTATCACCTGTTGGTACTGTGTTGGCGATGTAAGAACTGCGACAAAGCGATAGTTCTTGGCAGCGGCGCGTATGAGGCTAGGGCCCCCTATATCTATATTTTCGATGATATCTTCGAGGTCCTCAGTGCTAAGGACCGCCTCCTTGAAAGGATATAGATTGATTATAACTAAATCTATAGGCTTTATGCCCAGTGACTCGATTGCTTCCATATGCCCCGAGATATCGCGCCGTGCCAGAATCCCTGCGTGGAGATGTGGATGCAGTGTCTTCACACGTCCGTCAAGCATTTCTGGGAAACCGGTCACATCACTTACATCCGTTACCTCTATTCCCTCGTTACGTAACAGTCTCGCTGTGCCACCGGTGGAGACAATCTCTACACCCATAGAAGCAAGTTCACGGGCGAAGTCAACTATACCCTCTTTATTTGAAACACTCAAAAGAGCCCTTTTGATCTCGGTCAGCGTTTTCCCTCCATGAAGACGGCATACGAGAAGTATACCATGCTTATATCGTTAGCTTAATCATAAATGTAATGCCGATTTCCATAATATACGTTAGATACGTTATATTTTTCATCGTAATGTTGTATCAACTGTTGATAATATGATGATTATAAGTGAGAGGATAAACGGACTCTTCCGGTCAGTAGGAAAGGCTATTGACAATAAAGATGCCGTTAGAATTCAGGAGCTGGTACGCCGGCAGGAGGAGCATGGGGCCACTGCCTTGGACATTAATATAGGCCCTGGCCGAGGCAGCGAGGGCCCAGAAGCTATGAAATGGCTGGTGAGCACGGTGCAGGAAGTAACTGAACTCCCATTGTGTATTGACACTCCCGACATAAAGACGATGTCCGCTGGTCTGGAGACGTGCAATAATCCAGTGATAGTAAACTCAACTACGGCTGAAGTCGGGAGGATGGCCGCCCTGTTTCCCCTAGCCAAAGAGCATGATGCCGATATAATTTGTCTAACGATGGATGAACGGGGAATTCCCAACGACGCTGAAAGCCGAGCAGAGATGGCCATGCTCATGATGACGACTGCCATGGACTATAATATAATGCCGGACCGTATTCTTCTTGATCCCCTGGTCCTTCCAGTGGCAGCCGCCCAGGATCAAGGTTGGAAGGTGATTGAGGCTTTACGAATGTTCAGGATGCTAAACGACCCGGCTCCCAGAACGGTTGTCGGTCTCAGTAATGTTTCAAACGGTTGCAGAGAGCGCAGCCTGATAAACCGGACATATTTGGCCATGCTTATGGGGGCAGGTCTGAGTGCGGCGATCATGGATCCGGAGGATGAAGAGACAATGAGGACTCTAAAGACGGCTCAGGTTCTTCTAGACCAAAAGCTTTACTGTGAAGACTATCTTAGGGACTAGGACGTGGAAGCAGTTCGGCGCGCTCCATTATTTCTGGCACTACACTCTCCCAATTGATTGGCATGAGATGAATTCCATGGATGCCAGGGGTGTCACGTAGGACCTCTATTCTCTCCAGGCATATTTTTGTTCCCTCCAGTTTTTCGTCTGGAGCAGAGGCCATTCTTTTTAGCACCTCCTCTGGTATGCTCATACCGGGAATGTTTTCAGCCATGAACTTCGCTGCTTTGTAGGAACGCAAAGGGGTGACTCCTGCGATTATATGAGTCTTTTTTTCAAGACCCCTCGAACGGATAACCGAGTACCACTCCTGAAAACGGTCAAGGTCAAATATCGCCTGTGTCTGGACGAAGTCCGCCCCAGCTTTTATCTTCTTGCTCAGCCTTATGACGCTCATCTCTATAGGATCCACAAAAGGATTGGCAGCTGCACCCAACAGAATCTTAGGAGCTGTCTCCATTACGTCACCGCACCACAACTCTCCCTCGTCGCGCATTCTCTTGAATACCATCAGCTGTTGTGTCGAGTCCAAATCGAAAACGTTACGGGACTGCGGTTGGTTACCGAACCTTTGGTGATCTCCTGTGATACACAGTAGATTCCGTATTCCCAGCGCAGAGGCCCCTATCAGGTCGGATTGCATTGCTAGACGATTGCGATCACGGCAGGTCATCTGCATTATAGGCTCCACGCCCTCTTGAATGCAGAAAAGGCTGGCAGCGAGCGATGACATGCGTACTATTGCCGTCTGGTTGTCGGTGACGTTGAATGCGTCTGCATAACCCCTTAAGATACGAACTTTCTCTCTAACCTTGGTACCGTCCGCGGATTTCGGTGGGCTAATCTCTGAGGTGACTACGAATTCCCCCCTCTCCAAAAGACGCTCCAATATACTGTCAGCTTTCACCTGCCTGCCTCCGTGTTCTTGATTACTATGCGAGGCCCGCCGTCTCTGGCTTTAGACCAGTCTTTTGGAGGCAGAATTATTTCCAGGAGGTCCAGCCTTCCCTTTAAGCGAAGCCGGTCGTAGATGAGTTGCCACGCGCAATCGCGGTCTGGTGAGACTTCGCACTTTCCTCCCTGAGAGCCACCGCATGGCCCATTCTGCAGCATCTTGGAACAGCGGGCGATGGGGCATATCCCGCCGCTCAGTTGTATTGTGCAGTCCCCACAGCCGACGCAACGCTCTTTCCATTTCCCCCTGCCCTCTGGGGCCCCCATGCTGGAAGTGTTGATGCCCGGAAGCACTATCCTCTCAGGATATACCTCCCCTAAAACTTGGGCGCCGACACCACATCCTAAGGAGAGGATTACATCGGTGTTCTCTATCAGCTTCGCAATACCCCTATCAAACTCTTTCTCACATTGACGTTGCAGAGTCACCGTTGAGATCTCCCAACCTTTAGATGTGGAGTTGGAATATTCGCGTAACCTATCTGCAAGCTGCAGCACTTCTTCCTCTCCGCCTGCAAGGCATACGGCTACACAAGATCGGCAACCTACGATGAGGATTTTTGTGCCTCCCTCATGCTCTATCATACTGATGATTTCTGGCAGGGGCTTTTGCTCACCGATGATCAAATATCTACACTCCTTGGTCGGGTTTATGTATTCAACATAAAGGACAATATAACGTTTATGTAATGACGCCCGGGTTTTATACACGCACATTGATTCCTGGGTCATGAAAGTGTTGGTCTTCACCGTTGACATGGATCGTGACTGTAATACTGCAGCGAAGGGAAAAAAGGAAGCGGTATCCCGTAGATGCGGTGAGATGTGTATGCCTCAATATGCTGCCTCTGTAGAGGGTATGACATTACTCACCGATATGTTACACTCGATTGGTGTTCAGGCCACGGTTTTCGCAGAGGGGGACACTTTGATCAATCTTTCTGACAGATCCATCCTGGATCGGCATGAAGTTGCTTGTCACGGCATGTCCCATGAGGACCTTACCGGCGCCAAGAGCGGTGTGCCCTTGGGCGATCTTGAGGTGCGTCATATAATTAAGAGATCTAAGAGAACCGTAGAAGGGGTTGTAGGCATGACCCCTCTAGGGTTCCGTGCCCCTTATCTTAACATCGATGCGCGAGTACTGAATATGTTAAGAGAAGAAGGGTTTGTTTATGACTCCTCTATTACCAAAGAGATCACGAACGGCACGCTCTGCCCATGGCGTATGTCATGCGGTCTCTGGGAATTTCCTCTTGCACGCAGTATTGACGGTCATGGGAGGCCTATGGACTCCTATCTCTGGGCACTGCACGAAGGTCGCCGTCCTGAAGAGGATTATTTGATGATGCTCGAGAGTTTCAGAGAGGGGTTGCTGGTGTTGGCTACGCATAGCTGGCATCCACTTCAAAGCGTTATTTCAGGAGAGAAAGGGAGAAGTAGGGCAGAGGGGGAGATCATCTCAATAGAGAGAATCCTGGCTCACGCCAAGGACCTGGGGTTTGAGATTTTGACGTTTTCATCTCTTCTCGGCAGTCTCAATGGAGACCGATGACCTGACCATGTTCGTCAAGGTCAATGTCAAGAGCTGAAGGTCTTTTCGGTAGCCCTGGCATTAGATTCATCCCACCACATATTGGGACAAGGAATCCGGCTCCACTGGAAATTAAAAGTTCGCGGACGGTGAGCTTCCATCCCGTCGGTACACCGCGTAGGCGGGGGTCATCGCTAAGAGAAGCTTGGGTCTTGGCCATGCATACAGGTAGATGGCCAAGCCCCTGTCTCTCCGCTGCATCAATCGATCTCTCTGCCGCCGGCAGGAATATTACCTGGTCGGCACCGTAGACTTTTTTTGCAATAATTTCTATCTTTTCCTTTATGCTGTCCTGGCTATTATAGAGCATCCGGAACCGGTTATGATTGGCAGCGATTGTTGATAACACCTTCTTTGCGAGTGCCTCCCCTCCGACGCCACCTTCACTGAAGACTGTGCACACCTCCGCCTCAACACCCTGTTCCTGGCAATGTTTAATGACCTCAGCCAGCTCTTCTTCGGAGTCGCTCTCAAATCGATTCACCGCCACCACTACCGGGAGGCCGAATAACCTTATGTTAGTTATATGACGGTCGAGGTTGGTGAACCCCCTTATCAAAGCGTCGTGGTTCGGGTCGTTGCAGTTCCCAAGCTCTGCCCCGCCATGCATTTTCAATGCTCTGACCGATGCCACCAGTACAGCACAGTCCGGTACAAGACCGGATTGGCGACAGACGATGTCAAAGAACTTCTCCGCTCCCAGATCAGCGGCAAAACCCGTTTCGGTGACAACATAATCAGCAAGTTCAAGAGCCGCCTTGATTGCTATTACGCTGTTGGTTCCATGAGCAATGTTGGCAAAAGGAAAACCATGCACAAACATGGGTTGCCCCTCTAAGGTCTGAACGAGGTTAGGGTGTATAGCATCTTTTAGCAAGGCCATCATGGCCCCTACACAGCCAAGCTGTGATGCGCTTATTGGGTCGCCAACGTTGTTGTAGGCAACGGTCATTTTTTCTAGACGCTGTCTCAGGTCATCATAGTCCTCTGCCAGTGCAAGTATAGCGCTGATCTCTGATGCGGGGGTGATCATGAACGAGCTCTCATGAGGTACTCCTCCCTTACTCTTCCCGCCAAGTCCGATGACTATATGGCGGAGCTCCCTGGAACCTATATCCATCGCCTTGCCTAGTAAGATCTGTGTTGGATCGATGTCTAGATCATTGCCTTTTGCGATGTGATTTTCAAGTATCGCTGATAAAAGGTTATGTGCCGCTCCAACGGCGTGGATGTCGCCGGTGAAGTGTAAATTAATATCTGTCACAGGATGTACCTGTGCCCTACCACCTCCGGTAGCTCCTCCTTTGATACCGAATATGGGCCCCAATGAAGGCTCTCGGAGTGTCCCAATAGCCTTAATTCCCAAATGGCCCAACCCCTGAACGAGGCCGATGGTCGTGACGGTCTTTCCTTCCCCGGCAGGGGTGGCGGTTATGGCAGTCGTCACTATCAGTTTACCCCTATTCTTTCCGCGATGTTGTTTCAGGACATTGAGTGGGACTTTGGCCATGTCCTTGCCGTATAATATGAGGCTATCTTTCTCCAAACCCAGGGAAGCCGCCAGTTCAGTGATGTCTCTCAGTCCTGGTGTTGGTGTGTTATGAGGGGCTGTCATCTTCACCTGACATCATTCACGTTACATTAGGTTTTTCCGTCTCACTGTGAAAAGAATAAATAGATACCGCGCATAGCAAAGTCGATAAAATGAGTTCCCGTCTGATCGATGGCAAGGCAGTGGCCGCCGAGGTCGACGACTCCCTCAAACCACGTTTGGAAGCCCTTCGCTCCCGTGGGGTTAATCCCTGCCTAGCGGTGGTGATAGTCGGTGATGATCCCGCATCTCATGTATACGTGCGTATGAAGGGGAAGGCATGTGAGAAGTTGGGTATGAGTCACAGAACCCATGCTCTTCCTGAAAGCGTGTCGGAGGAAGATGTTTTCTCTCTAATTGATGAGCTCAATGCCGACAAAGAAGTACATGGCATACTTTGCCAGTTGCCTCTGCCGCCTCATATTGACGAAAGGAAGGTTACAGAAAGAATAGATCCTCGAAAAGATGTTGATGCCCTTCATCCCTATAATGTAGGTCACATTCTTTTAGGGGATCCCCTTTTTCTCCCAGCCACTCCAGCAGGGATAATGAAGTTACTGGAACACACGGGCATTGGGATTGCTGGCTTACATGCAGTGGTTTTGGGGCGGAGCAATATCGTGGGAAAACCTATTGCTGCCATGCTCATGCAGAAAGGTGTAGATGCCACGGTAACTGTGGCACATTCATATACTAGGGACCTCCCTGACCTGACACGTCAAGCGGATATAATCATAGCTGCAGTGGGAAAACCGCTCTTCGTAACCGCTGACATGGTTAAGAAAGGGGCAGTGGTGATCGACGTGGGTACAAACCGTATCGAGGACACATCTTCTGAGAAGGGTTACCGTCTCGTCGGTGATGTTGACTTTGAGGCCGTAAAAGAAGTCGCAAGTGCCATTACCCCATCGCCTGGAGGTGTAGGGCCCATGACCATTGCAATGCTCATGAACAATACGGTACTTGCCGCAGAGCTGTCGCTCAACGGGACTCGCAGCCTATGAAGTTCATTCGTTAAAATCGGAGTTTGGTGAGATCATGCTTGGGGAATGTGAGGAGCACGGATACTTTCGTGGCGACTGTTGCCCGCTATGCGGTGAGGAAGGCAAATTTTTGATGAGCGATGAGGAGATGGAGAAAGTTGGCCGTACCATGGCCGGGATCCTGCGTCATTTCCCAGAACGTTTCAACCTGGAGATGGATGAACAGGGTTATGTGTCCATACGAGATTTGGCAGCAGCGATGCGTGAGAACAGTCGACGCTTGCATTGGCTGAGACCCCACCACATAGTTGCCCTGGCAGAGAGCGATCCGAAGGGGAGGTATGCCATTAGCAATGATAAGGTACGCGCCACATACGGTCACACCATCGATCTTGATCTGCAGCACCCTACAGCTAACATACCTGAGAAACTATTCTACCCAGCAACGCCTGAGGAGGCAGAGATTATATTGGAAATGGGCATAATGCCATCAGACCGCAAAATGGTCCATCTTTCTAAAACGTATGAGGACGCCTTTGCCGTTGGATCTATCCGTGTCGATGAGCCAATTATATTGGAAATCGATACAGTATCGGCAATAGCCGGGGGGGTAACTATCTCTCAAGCCGCTCGTACTGTATATCTCTGTCGCGAAATGCCGCCACAGTATCTGAGGGTGTATCATGGATAAAAAATCATTACCCTCCCATCGAAATGAGAACTGCATTAAGCGTGTGTCTAATGCCATGACACTGCAACATCTGAAAAGAGGGCGGACACATAATAGGGATTGCGGCGACGATAACTATATCCAACAGATATTGATTGGATGGAATTGTTCTAAAACAATAAGAATGTTGAACACAATCTCTGCTAAAAAACCGGTGTGCTATTATGACTGAGACACTCAGGCCGGATCAGGTAAAGGATAGATATGGAAAGCTGTTCTGCAAAGGATTCTACACCATTGTAGATGAAAAGAACGGCGTAGCCCAGGTAATAGAGAGATGCATTGCCCGAGGGCCTCCAGAGTGGGACGCCGTCAACAGGAAAAGGGCAGGAGGCGTTGTGACGGATGTCAGAGTGGATGGGCACACTCTTATCATGGACACTGTGATAGGGGAGCGAGAGCTTCATTTCGGGCCCGTTGCTGAGGACGTGGGGGGCCAAGGTCTGCGCTCTTTGCGTCTTGAGGGCGATACGGTGGTGACCAAGTGGGTTGGTCTCGCAGGTGCTACAGTGGGTATCGGTGCCTGTATCCCTCAGGCTCCTGAAGTCATGAATACCATATATCCAGATGATTTCCATATAGGTGGAGCCCACTGTGCAGAGGTAGAAGTTCGCAGTCCCAAGATGGTGCGCGTGATCCTCGGCGTCGATGATACGGACACAAAGGAACAGGGAGCCTCCTGGTCCATGATGTTGAAGATGGGGCAGGAATGTCCTTTTGGGCATTTCTTAGAGCATAAGATCATACAGTTGAATCCACTAGTACCGGATAAGACCACTAACTGTTGCTCTACGGCAGTGTCTTTTGCCGTAGAAGAGAAAGAGATGGCCAATCTGTTGAGCTATGCAAGAGATTTCCTGCGAGATAACCCCTATTCCGACGACACAGTCATGGCATATTTTATGGGTCTTAAGGTACCATCAGCACTGGAGGACTTTGGTTGGCGCTGTAAGAGTGAGATATTCACAATAGATGACGCGAGAAGGGTGGCCTTAGATAACGGAATAAGTTTGTGTGAGATCACCGGTGAGAAGGGCACTATAGGGGCGGTGGCTGCCATAGGATGCTTTGACATGGGTTTACGTGCAGCCGGTTTGCCTCAAGACTTTAAATGA
>DUKW01000001.1 GCA_013329105.1 Candidatus Methanomethylophilaceae archaeon
CTAAGGGGAAGTCATCGCTAACGGACACAAAAGCAGCGCATGCCGTCGATGCCATACACCCCGTTCCTGAGACCCACTCCATGTACTCATGACCGTTCTCTACAATATATGTTGAGCGGCCGTCCCTGACCACGTCCTGAGGCCCGGTCATCGCCACAGTAATACCCATTCGCCCCGCGTACGAAGAACATATTGATACCGGATCTCCAGAAACAGCACGCGAATCAACGCCTACCACACTGGCCTCCGCTCCAGCCAAAGTAGCTATCTCGCCTGCGTTGCCTTTAAGAACGGCTATTTCTAGAGAATCTAGCAACTTTATGGCGGTCTTCGTACGGTAAGATGTTGCACCCGCACCTACAGGGTCCAGTAATACAGGTATCTTTAGCTCATTAGCCCGTCGGCCCGCACAGATCATCGATTCGACGAGTCTCTCGTTAAGTGTACCTATATTCAAGACCAGGGCACCGGCCAAAGCTACCATGTCATCCATTTCCTCTATGGCATCGGCCATAACCGGTGCTGCACCGATACATATGGCCATGTTAGCGCAATCATTGACAGTAACATAGTTAGTGATATGATGAATAAGAGGTCTTCTTTTACGGACCTCTTCCAACAGATACGAGATTTCCCGGCCTAACATCACAATACCTCTATCTAGACTAGGTTGGAAAAACGGCAATCATGGCACCGCTCCGTCAGGCTAAACAGCACATTCCTATAAATCATATTCACAAAGTCACAAAACTCGGACTCTTGGGGAGCGGATTTTGCGATCTTTAAAAAATTAATAAAAAGAAATTGGCGTCCCCTTCACCGGTCTAAACGCCATGGATTCTCCCATCTTGTCAGCAACATGGCCGCGACAGCCACAACCAAAAATACAGCTATGACTATATCGACCATCTTGTCACCTCCCTTAATTTACAGTTATTATCTTTATGATATTTTCATAGAAACACATTAACTTTACGGCTCCAATCAGCAACAACCAACATGGCATTTCATTCATAGAGCGAATACCACTGCCAGATTCTGTCCGCCTCAGACTTATCTACATCCTTGATTGTAAAGTTCTTTCCTGCAGGGGAAGAGAGAACGGCTACGCGTATACTGCGCAACGAACTATATCGCTGTATAGGATTGGCCATAACAGACAAAGATTGAATATGATTACGCTTAACCAGAACGCTGTAACGGTTCACGTATCGATATCTGATCGTCAGTTGGTCGACATCTATAGCCGTCATACCATCCTTATATCTTGAATATGCCAAGACCACTGCCGGAATGACAAGAATTACGGACAATCCCGTGTAAGGGATGCCCCATATCTCACCCGCTGCGAGCAACAGCACGATGAATATCACTGTCGGGATCAACGCTCGTATCATGTATCTGGATAACGACCTCTTTGGCAGGGCGGTTGCCGTACTTGAGATTATATATTCAGGCAGTATCTCTTCAACAAATCCTCCCAGATCGCTCATTCTCAGCATAGGGAATAATATAGATGTCTGTTCCTTCTCCTCCATGCCCCCTCCTGCTACCTCAATCAAGAGGCTGCAAAGCCCCAGTGGCTGACGTATAAGTCCTTCTTGTACCACCAAGGCTTGTATGCGATGAAGGGCAACGGTGACGTGATTTTGCCTCAATATGCCCCATCTCAGTTCCAATCTGTCCTCATAGCGCTTTACATTGAATCTGGCATACTGGATCATAAAGGATATCGCAGATATCACCCACGATAGGAACAACAGGATCAAAAGAATCGACACCAACAGCACGATTGGAAAAGAAACAATCTCTTCCAAAGCATATTCGATATAGCTCTCTGGAATGTAGGGAAACAACTGGGAGGCAATTACAGCGAGCACCGAGAAGAGTATCGTGAACCTACCAGATGTGGCTCCAGCCAGCCATAGATCTCTCCCCTCAAGATTACGGCTTGAATATCTTTCCTCCTCTTCTTCGTCAGATGTATCTTTTCCTATCAGTTCTGCCTTTATCCTCTCGATATCATCCATAGTGAGAGCCCGAAGGTTGATCTCCGGTTCTGCAGTACCGCCTGCGGTCTTTATCTGCAAGGTGGCAAGGCCAAATGCGCGCTGCAGGATGTTGGTATACACATTTATTGACTGGATCCTCTCGCTCTTTATGGTTCTCTCCTGCTTGTAAAAGATACCCTGTCTGATATGTATCTTGCCGGGTTCATACGAATAATAGAAAAATGACCATCGAATGGCGCTGAAGAGAAAGGTGATTGCAAGGAAGCCTATAAAAATCCCTAGAAAAGCCAGAGGCATCGTGATGAGTGAAGAGCTGGCGAAGGATATCGATAATACAAATGCGAGTGCGATCTGGGACGGAAGACTTCGGAATGTGTCAAAGACCATTAATAGCGGGTGCTGGCGTCTGTATTCAGACATCTTCATCACTTATACGGGCAAGGGCAGAGATCTCTCCGCGCAGTTCTTCTGCCTTTTCCTTGGGCAGTGCTGGGATGGGAAAACGGGTGGCTGCTGTTGATATATAAAGGGTCGCCAATCCAAAATACCGCATAATCGGTCCATGTTCAGTGTCTACGTGTTGGACCCTTACCATTGGTATTAGATGTCTTTTGATGATGAATATCCCGTGTTGTATTTCTATCTCCTTCTCGCGTATCTCATAGCGCCAGAACTTAAGCCTGAGCCAGGGAGCGAGTATAATACCCCATGGAATGTAGGCTATAGCTAGTATTATTGCCACCCAGGCCACCCAGGAAGGGAGGTCCGGTGAGTTCAGAACCCATACTGCGAACGCCGATGCCAAGAGGATGAATACTATGGCCCATATGGTGCCGGTTATCGCCCATACGATGCGTGCGCGGGGGTCTATCCTCTCTCTAGGTTCGTTCTCCATCTTCAAACGTTCTTTGATTTCCACGAATCGCCCCATCCCCATTAAAACATCCCCGCTTTCAGATCTTACAAGTTCATTAGGGTCAACAGGATAAACCTTTCCCTAAAAATATGGGAAACATTGTATTGATAACGCTATTTAATGGGAATAGACGAACACTATTTACTTTCCACTTGATTGAAATACTTAGATGACAAATATATGTCGGTGTGTAATTGAAAGTCATCATCATATACCAAACTAATTATGGAAACAACCGCATCATAGGGCAATATGCCGCGAGCACCTTGGAGGCATGGGGTCATGAAGTTGATTTGCACAACGTTTATGATATCACTCCTAATGAAGTAAAAGGGGCAGATTTCTACCTATTCTGCTCACCTACCCACATGGGAAAGGCCCCGCGGAAGATCAGATCTTTCTTAAAAGCATTTGCTAAAGTCCAGAAAGAGGGTAAGTACGCTACGATTGTGACGGGGCTACCGATATCCCCCGAAAAACGTGACGGCCGCACCGAAGAGATGCTGGATACAATTCTGTCCGAAACATTCATGACCGACGCCGGTTCACTTCGGATAAACTCGCTCAACATCAAGGGACCTCTAGAGGAGGGTTGGGAGAAAAAGGTCGACGCGTTTCTAGAGACAGTAATCTAAACAGTATTAAGATAGTGTGAGTGACATGTTCCAGCGATCGCAGAAGAAGTTCTCTCCAACCGGACGGCGTTCCGGTCTCTCCTTCTCTGCCAAAAGTTGTTTCTCTGATAGCCCCGACACGTCTTTGCCCGGACGGCCCAAGATGATTAGCGCTATTAAGACATACTCTGAAGGAATGCCCAATATTTCCTTTGCCTTTAAGGGGTCATAACCGGCAATCGGGTGAGCCACTAAACCCATGTCCGTAGCCGCAAGCATCATCTGCCCTACCGCCAAACCACAATCGAAAAGATGATATGCCCTCGAGTCAGACAGGCAACAGTCATCTTCAGCACGAGAACAGATGGCCACCATTAACGGCGATTTGCGGGCCCAACCATTCCCGCGAGAAAGTGTCCCTTTAAGAGCATTAAGTGTCTTCTCAGAGCGAACGAATACCGCATGCCAAGGCTGATTGTTATTACAAGAGGGTGCCAACCTCATTGCTTCAACGAGTCTTCTCAGCTCCTCCTCGTTTATGGCATGAGAAGAGATGGCATAGGATGAGCGTCGTTTCAGCACGGCCTCTCGGACTTCCATAAAATAAGGGAATGTATGGGAACGATAAAATAATGCCGGACTGAAGAGAAAGGTGCATTAATGGGCTGAGAAAAAGTTCAGAACTATAGATTCTGTTTGGTATGAGCGGAATACTCCCTGGCATAGCCAGGGAATATTTAAACCGTTTCACTCCAGCGATTTCAGGAAATCATCTACAGGGATGGCCCGCATCGTCGCCGTCTGCAGGGTTCCTCTGGAACCGAGCTCCACCAATACCTTAGCGACTGTTAGATCGTCAGGAGCCTCGATGATGTTCAGGAAATCATACTTGCCTATCAGCGCATACTGCTCTAAGACCTTGGCGCCCATCACCTCTATTTCTTTATTAACCTCCTTCAACCGCTGAGGTTTGTTCTTTATTGTTTTTCTCCCCTCACTCGTTAGACGGGATAGTACAACGTACTTGCCCAAATCACACACCTCCAATTTCAATTTAAAGATATGTCGATATAATCGTTTCGATGACTTCACATCAACACCGGAAAGGTTAATCGGTTAAGGAGAGTTACTTCCCGTTCATACTTAAGCATCAAATACTAGATGATCGCATAATTCCTTGTCAAACCCTTGAAGATAATAGGGAGCGTATCGAATTGCCACGCGATTATGATCGACCGAGGAGAAAAGAAACTCATAAGACCGTGTGTTCCAGCTGCGGTCAGGAATGCGAAGTGCCCTTCAAACCCACCCAGGGCAGGCCCGTCTATTGCAGGGAATGCTACAAGATTTATGGCCCTCCGAAAAAGGGAACTTTCTAACCAAAAAAATTGAACGGTAAATGGAGTCGGGAGTGCAAAATAGACTCGTTCTAGAAATAATACAAGGTGGATACTAAAATTTAATATAGTAGAATGGCAACTCACCCTTTGGATTGGAATAACGGACTATAGCCTGGTCATATCCCTAAGAACAAGACATTAGTTAAGTTGGGCGTAATAGGTACGTGTTTTCAATCTTATAGGAAAAGGAGTTGAGATCGGATGTCTTTTGACAGGGATAGACCACCCCGGGAGTTCCACAAGGCCACCTGCTCTGACTGCGGTCAGGAATGCGAAGTGCCCTTCAAACCCACCCAGGGCAGGCCCGTCTATTGCAGGGAATGCTACAAGATTTATGGCCCTCCGAAAAAGGGAACTTTCTAACCAAAAAAATTGAACGGTAAATGGAGTCGGGAGTGCAAAAT
>DUKW01000005.1 GCA_013329105.1 Candidatus Methanomethylophilaceae archaeon
AAGAAAACTTTGATGACATCGCTGCATGTTATTTGTTGAGATGGCTCTGGCCCAACAGTAAGACGAAAGAAGAATAGGATATTGACAGAGCTCTACTGTGCAGATGGATAGAGGGATTTGATAGCCTCTACCACCTCGGGAACAGTGGCACCCCACGGTACGCAGCGGGTGTTACCCTCTTCTCTGAAACCGTTTTTTATCTTGCAGCATTTGACTATGGTAGGGACGTCGCCGTCAGGTACGTGGTCCAGAGGGCAGATGTTTATGAATGCAGGTTCTTTTTTATAAATGGACTCAAAGATACGCTTTGAAAGGTGGCAGCCTATCAGTGTAACCTCGTGTTCCAGTTTGGGAGCATCATCCAGAAAATATATCGGCATCTCTGTCTTTATACCCGAGACCCTACACGGAAACATGACTCCTTCAGTTCTGACTTGCGGTAAATAAGAAATGATGTCGAGGTTTACCACTTCAGGGATGATCGGCATATCTAGAAATCCAGAGGCCAAAGCCATTTCCACAAGCACAGACAACTTTGAGGGTGATGGAGGGACGTCGTCGATCACACGCAATGGTAGACCCTCAAGTTTATGGACGAAATTGAGGTGGTTGAACATACCTTCGACGACCACTGTTTTTTCGGGGTATCTCTTCGACAGCCGCAAAAGTGCGCTGGGATTGATCACATCAATACTCAGGTCGCGTACGAAGACTGTATTCTCAGGCAACGATATGATATCGATTGCCTCTATCGGAAGGAAGAGCTCCTTGCCACTCTTTTTGTGTACTGCCACGACTGCATACTCCTCTTCTCGGCGTAGCACCATGTAATCAGTTCTTGTATACACCTTTCTGCCGCTCATTCCTTCTTTGATGAGTTCAGGCGTGAGCTTATGGTCGACATCACGGAGGGACACATCCTTACAATGTCCAGGAAGCATAGGGCATTATAAGTCTTGGGTATTGATAAATCTTGACTGCTTCCTGTACGAGCGATGAGTAATGTGGCGAAAGTAAAAAATATACTATCCATGTTAGCGGGATTGAACGCCGGGGTAACATAGAGGCTATGTGGCGGACTGCAGATCCGCAGACGGGAGTTCGAATCTCCCTCCCGGCCCCAATTTTCTCTATCTCCCTAACATTTTGCGATTGATTTTTTATATTTTGGTATCGATAGGTTGATGGTTGGATTCATCATCCAATGGAGGATGACCCTAAATGCGTTTAGCCATCTATGGTAAAGGAGGCATAGGTAAACCGACCGTCTCCGCCAATCTCACAGCCGCCCTCGCTCGGGAGGGTTATAGGGTATTGCAGATTGGTTGCGATCCAAAACACGATTCTACTAGATTGCTTCTCAAGGGCAACGAACCGCCAACAGTGACCTCCCTGATACGAGATCAGAAACGCGATGAGCTCTCGTTACAAGATATAGTGTCGATTGGGTATGGTGGTAGCCTGTGCGTTGAGGCGGGTGGCCCAGAGCCTGGTGTAGGATGTGCGGGGAGAGGTATTTTGTCTACTTTCGAGCTTCTTGATGACCTGGGCATCGAGAGCCTAGGTGCCGACGTTACGATATACGATGTACTAGGCGATGTAGTATGTGGTGGTTTCGCTGTACCTCTGCGTGATGATTATGCTGAAAAGGTCCTCATCGTAAGCAGTGGCGAGTTCATGTCGATATACGCTGCCAACAACATACTAAGGGGTGTAAGGAACTATGATCCCATGCGCATGGCGGGAATAATTTTTAATTCTCGTGGTGCTGAGGAGGAAAGATCGCGAATCCATCGTTTCGCCGATGCCGTAGGCCTTCCCATTGTGAGCGAAATTCCCCGCTCCTCCCGGTTCCTTGAAGCAGAGGAGAGGGGAATGACACTGGTGGAGTCTGATCCGGATTCTGATCTAGCGGCTATTTTTTATTCTCTTGCAAAGACGGTCCTTGAGGAAACTGTCTGTGAGGCCTTGCCACTTAGTGATGAAAGGCTTGAGGAAGTTGTATTGGGTAAGAGAACAAAAAATAGGCCTCAGAGAAGGCAGTTAGGGAACGCTCTCAAAGGCAGTCGCCCCCTTCGGCCGCCTGTATATACGTCTAGAAACGTTGAGCGCAAAGAGATTCTACATGGATGTGCCTTTACCGGTGCAGTAGTCACCTGTGCGTCGGTGGAAGGATTAAACACCGTCGTACATGCTCCGGATAGTTGCGCTCACCTCTCTTGGCAGATGGTTGCCAATGCTGCTCGTAGGGCTTTCATCCGTGAGGGTGTTGTGATACAGTCTTTCCTTCGCTCTGCTTTGATGGGAACGTCAATGAAAGAGACAACCATGGTCTTTGGTGGGAAAGAGGTATTGGAAAATACCCTTAGGCAGGCCTTGAAGGATAGTGATACCCTGGCGTTGATCAGTTCCTGTCCATCAGGTATAATAGGGGAGGATCTAGAAGCAGTAGCCCGTAAAGTGTCAGTGTCCTATTCCGATAGCAAGATGATTGTCATCGCTGAAGACGGTAATGTAGGCGGTGATCACATGCAAGGTGTGATCGATGCCTGTATCGCATTGGGGGACGCATTGATCATACCTGATTTAGAACCCGAAGATGACAAAATAAATATCGTGGGCATAAAACCAATAGCAGCCAACAACGAGCAAAACATAACATATGTCTCATCAGTGTTGGACGCATTAGGGATGTCTCTTAACTGTCGTTTCATAGGAGGCACGTCCGTTGAAAGCATAAGGGGTTTCAATCGCGGTCGTTACAGTATATTAGCTAATACCGACCGCTTTGCCTTGATGTTAGCAGAATATCTTCAGAGCGAAAAAGGGGCGCAAGTATTGAACAATGCGCTGAAACCCGGGATGATAGGCACCGAGTCATGGCTGCGTGAGTTGGCGTCTCTGACAGGAAGAACAGCAGAGGTCGAGCAACTGATAAGAAAGCTACAAGATCAATATGAAGCTGAGGTACAAAGGATCTCCAAAGAGCTGAGGGGGTATAGGATCTGTGTGGTGAGTTTTCATAAAGACATCGACTGGTTGATCGATACGCTAGACGATCTGGGAATGGAAATTGAGGATGTTGTGGTGGTCGACCGCCCAGACAATCTTATGGACTATCACGTACTCAACCGCCACACCGATCGCATGACATTCCTAGAGTCCTATGAACCTAATGATCTGATAGAGCGGGTCGTCTCCTTTTCTCCGGATATCCTGCTAAGCACATATCCTATGGATGTTCCTGGCAGAATTGTCCAGGAGAGAATTCCACTTGTCCCAGACGTCGGTCACCTGGCGCCGTTGAACTTGGCCCGTAAATGGATACTTGCGCTCAAGGCACCGCGCTATGAAGGTTGGAGGCGCGATCATGACTGAAAGATTACCAGATGGAATGGTGGGAGTGATATTAGCGCTGGAATCTGTACAAGGCTCCATAACGGCTATGAACGGTCCCACTGGATGTAAATATTATCCTGCGTCTTTGTCGGAAGCTATGCGCCATGAGGGATCCTTCAATCCCATTCTTAACCCTTCCAGGTTTTATGTGGGGCAATCACGCATACCATGTACCTGTATGGACAGTGATGATTATGTTGCAGGTTGCAGAAAAACAATGAAAGAACTATGGGATGACAGCAGGAAAAGACAGCCGTCGATGCTGGGCCTCATAAACTCTCCTGGGGCATCTCTTATAGGAGAGTCACTGGATTTTGAGGGTGAGGCCCCTCCTACTGCGATTGTGGAGAGCCCTCCACCTTCAGTTACCTTCTCTGAGGGCTATCAATTAGGTGTCCTTACAGTCCTAGACACATTTTGTCCTGAGAGGAAGTTAGAAAAGCCTATGTCTGTCAATTTGTTGGGTATAAGTATAGGGGACCTGGGATGGGAGGACAGTATAGACGATCTGAGACGGCTTCTTGCTCTCTGCTGAATAGAGATGCTTTCAACACCCGGTGCTGGATGGGATCTCAAGTCAATAAGGGATTCTGCCAATGCCACTCTTAATGTTATGGTTCATGATGAACGCTGTCGTAATGTGGCAAGGTGGTATCAGCAGGAGGCGGGTATACCGTGGGTGGGCAGTCCCTCCGGCGCACCTTTGGGATTTGAACCTTTAGAGGATTGGTTGATAATGATCTGTGAACAGCTGGATGCCGACCCCCATCCAGCACTGGAACTGATTGCAAAATATCGTAAACGGGCCCATAGAGAGATAAAGCGAATGGACCAGTATCGCGGCCTGCCGCGAGGGTGTTCGTTTGCTGTAGAAGGCATTCCATCCTTAGTATGGCCGATACTTAGGACAATGTATTCATATTTGGGTATGGTGCCGGTTGCGGTTTCTCTTACAGATAAGGGCAACTGTACCAACGCAGTGGAGAGTTATTTGGAGGAGATAGGATGCGGAGATGCAGCAGTATCAGTAATAGATTGCGAATGTGATCTAGTGATAGCGGACGGTAATACTGTCGTTAACCTTATGGCTAGAGGTCTTTGTGGCTGTGGGGTCGAGTCCTCCCCACCTTCATTGTTGGATGTAACGATACGAGAAACTCCTCTTCTAGGACTCGGAGGTACACTGAGACTTCTGGATTGCAGTCTTCAGGGTCTTCGTTAATGAGCATTATAACTATATCTTTACAAACCTTTTTTAATACATTTATAAATACACGCTAAAGGTGAACCGATGGCAAAGATGAAAATTGAGAACGTCGTAGCATCGACATCCCTTGGCCAAGAATTGGACCTTAGGGCTATAGAGTTGGCACTAGATGGTGCTGAATACAACCCTCAACAATTCCCAGGACTTGTATATCGTCTAAAGGATCCAAAAACAGCCACTCTATTATTTCGTAGCGGCAAGGCCGTTTGCACTGGTGCCAAGGATCTAGATGATGTGAAAGTCGCCATCGGAAAGGTCGCTAAGCATCTGGAAAAAGCCGGTATCATTATCGATATAGAGCCTAAGGTAGAAGTCCAGAATATAGTAGCATCTTCCGATCTTGAACAAGAGATTAACCTCAATACCGTCGCAATTACTTTGGGATTGGAAAAGGTGGAGTATGAGCCGGAGCAATTCCCAGGACTCGTATATCGTCTAGATGATCCGAAAGTGGTCGTACTTCTGTTCGGATCAGGTAAAATGGTCTGTACAGGAGCCAAGGTCCCAGAGGATGTAGTCAGGGCTGTCGATCGCATTGCAGCAGAACTGCGTGCCGCAGGTCTTATGCGCTGAGATGGTCCGGATATGCTCCATGATACAATACTCGATTACATAGGTGACACACCCATTGTACGTCTTATCAGGATTCCCCCTCATGAGAGTGAGGTATATGTCAAATTGGAATCGATGAATCCTATGGGTTCCATTAAGGATCGCATAGCTTTATCTATGATCGAGGACGCCGAGTCGCGTGGTCTGCTCTCCGCTGGAGGATGTATAGTGGAGGCCACCTCGGGTAATACTGGTATAGGCCTGGCGATGGTCGCTGCTGTTAAAGGTTATCGTCTGATCATTGTAATGCCTGAGTCTATGAGTCTCGAGAGGCGCCAGCTCTTGAAAGCAATGGGCGCTGAGCTTATACTCACCCCCGCATCGGAAGGTATGTCGGGTTCGTTGAGGGGGGCGGAAGAGTTGGCAGAGAAGGGGGCTTTCATGCCCAGTCAGTTTTCCAATCCAGCCAATGTAATGGCACATTATAAGGGTACGGCCCAGGAGATACTTAGACAGCTCCCTGATGTAGAAACGGTTGTTATGGGCATAGGAACAGGAGGAACGATCACTGGTGTAGGACGCGCCATGCACGAACTCAAATCACCGGTATATATAGTGGGTGTGGAGCCGGCGGAGAGCCCATTGATAAGTGAGGGCAGGGCAGCCCCCCATTCCATAGAGGGCATAGGCCCTAATTTCATACCCGAGATCCTAGACCTGAGTGTGGTGGATGAGGTCCGAAAAGCGAGTTTCGCTCAAGCTAGAGAGGTCTCACGCCGCCTTGCGCGTGAGGAGGGTATTTTGGCTGGGCCATCTTCAGGGGCCGCTCTCCATGCAGCCATTGCTGTAGCGCAAGAGAGGGGAGGCAAAACGCTCGCCATACTTCCTGACAGCGGTCAGAGATATATGAGCACGGGTATATTTGATTACGATGACTAGAGATGTGAATGAGGATCTTAAGGCGGTGATGGACCGTGATCCTGCCGTTCGTGACGAAATAGATGCAAAATGGTTTAGCCAGGGATATCATGCCATTCGTATCTATCGCCGATCGCACGAACTCTGGACGAAAGGCAAGTACCGCAGAGCAAGGTTCCTTAATTATTTAGGACATATACTCACTGGGGCCGATATCCATCCCGGTGCCATTATCGGCAAAGGGGTTTTCATCGATCATGCTGTAGGTGTAGTGATAGGGGAGACTACAATTATTGGTGACAATGTATGTATATACCAAGGTGTGACACTGGGTGGCGTCTCTTCGGAGAAGGGTAAAAGGCATCCTACCATCGAGGATAATGTTGTCATAGGTGCCGATGCAACCATTCTTGGAAATATAACGATAGGGCACAATACGCGTATAGGTGCAGGTTCAGTGGTGTTAAAGGACGTACCACCCAATTCTACAGTAGTCGGCGTTCCCGGTAAGGTGATAAAAAGAGAGGGCATACGCGTAGATGACGTCCTAAGACATGATGATCTTCCGGATCCTGTCAAGGATACCCTTCAGGATTTCGCCGAAAAGATTGAAAAGCTATGGAAAAGAATGGAAGAGCTGGAGTCAGAGCTGGGGTCGGAGAAACAAAGATGATATATGTTTTTCAAGGAGGCCGATTATTTGACCCTGAAGATACACAACACCTTAACTAACAAAAAAGAGAACTTTATCCCCCTAGAAGAAGGAAAAGTAAGCATTTATGTCTGCGGTGTAACGGTATACGACGATATACACCTAGGCCATGCCAGGTCAATCATAGTTTTCGACATGGTAGTCCGTTATCTTCGCCATTGTGGGTATAAGGTCACTCACGTCACAAACTTCACCGATGTGGACGACAAGATTATCGCTAGGGCCAATGAGGAAGGTATAGATCCTCTAGAGCTTTCGGCAAGGTATATACAGCGATATTTTGAGGACATAGACGCGTTAAAGGTACGCCGCGCCGATGCATATCCAAAAGCCAGTGAGTCTATGGATGTGATCATAGACATGGTCCAGGATATAATTGAGAAAGGGTTTGCTTATGTGACCGATGAAGGCAATGTTTATTTCAGTATCGATAAAGTAGGAGACTATGGTCGTCTTACCAAGCAGAGATTGGAGGACATGATCAGCGGGCAGCGGGATGTTTTACAGGACCCCGATAAACGCAATCCTATGGATTTCGCAATATGGAAAGCGGTTAAACCCGGAGAGATTGCTTGGGACTCGCCATGGGGAAAGGGAAGGCCGGGTTGGCACATCGAGTGCTCGGCGATGATACGTAATCACTTAGGTGATATTATTGACATCCACGGCGGAGGGAATGACCTCATATTTCCACATCATGAAAACGAGATACTTCAGACGGAGGCCGTTACCGGGGGTATGCTTGCGCGATATTGGATGCACAATGGCATGTTGCAGATCCAGGATCAGAAGATGAGTAAATCGTTGGGTAATTTCCTGCGGGTCTCTGAGCTTGTGAAGGAGTATGATTCGGAGACCATACGTTTCTATTTACTGAATACTCATTATCGTGGGCCATTGCTTTTTACCAAATCATCTTTGGAAGAGGCTAAAAGCTCACTACGGCGGCTGTGGAACCTACGCAGTGAGCTAGAGTCCTACCGAGCGGAAGGGAGTGATGACGCATCGGACATCATAGATGAATCTAAGGGTCGATTCTATGAGCAGATGGATGATGATTTTAACACAAGAGGAGCGATATCTGTGCTGTTTGATCTAGCCAGGGAGCTGACTCGTTTAATTGCATCTTCCTCTCTGTCTAAAAGAGGAGCCTCTGAGGCATTGGGATTCCTTCATGAAGTCGATAACATCCTTGGGTTCTTTCCCGAAAATGGACTCAATGACGATACTAGCGCACTTATAGATTTACTGATAGATGTACGCCAGGAACTACGGCGCCGCAAGATGTTTGACCTATCCGATACTATCAGGAACAGGCTTAAAGAGATGGGTATCCAATTGGAGGATACTGCGGAAGGTGTAAAATGGAAGAGGATTTGATACGGCTGAAAGCTGAGCTGATTTTGGGAGGCTCCGTTCGAATACCGAAAGACTGGAAGATACCTGTACGCATATCCCGCTCCACAGCTGGGCCGGGGGCAGGGAGCAGGGCAATAGTGTTGCGTTTTAATGACTTGAGGGTCAAGAAGTCCATATCTACTGACGAGGGAGAATTTGACCTTGTACCGTATGAAGGCGGAATCCGTCTGGAGAAGGACGGAAGGACGCTCATCGATGAGGTTGAGATAGAGCCTGTCATATATCACTCTCCTGGTCAGGCCTTCTTTAATTTAGATCAAAGCTGTGAGTTTCACTGTCTGTTTTGCAACTCCCCATTATTGGGTGTGGAAGTCACTAAGGGACTTACCCCTGAGAAAATAGCTGACATGGTGGCTGAGGCCTCGGAAAGGGAGGATTTCGTATCTATTGCTCTGACCAGCGGTGTAGTCGGTGGTGTGGAGGCAACAGTGGAGCGCATGGCCCGTACAGTCGAGCTCATAAAAGAGAGGGTGCCGTGGGCGCCAGTCGGCGTCGAGCCGTATGTTAATGATCCTGAGCAGATCTATCGACTCCGCGACGCCGGTGCGGACGAGATCAAAATAAATGTTGAAAGTGCTGATTCGGTTATATTTTCTATTGTATGTCCAGATCTGGACTACAATAATCTCCATGAGATGATTGAGATAGCTGTTGAGGTCTTTGGCAGGGGAAAGGTCTCTTCCAATATCATTGTAGGCCTGGGAGAGAGCGATGAGGCCATCATTGCTGAAGTAGAGCACCTGGCCGAGATGGGGTGTGTTGCTGGTCTGCGTCCTCTGAAAGTGAACGAGCTTAACCGACTTGCGCTTGAAGAAGCTTTAGGATCGCTCAGGCAGCCGAGCCCCGAAAGACTGATAAGATTGGGGGAGGAGCAAAAGCGCATACTTGATGAGCATGGATTAGACACTAGGACCTTCAGTACTATGTGTTTTGAGTGCAGATGCTGTGACCTGGTACCGTTTAGAGATTTTTAGGCTTACCTTAATATACTGATATGTGCTCTCCTTAAACATGGTCAGCGCCAACATGGAGGATTATCTCCTGGCGATATATAGACTCAATAGGGACGGTGGTCCCGCAAAGACCACTGATATAGCCGATATGTTAAGCGTCAGTCCTGCTAGTGTGACGGAGATGGTAAAGCGTCTTTCCGAAGAGGGATTAGTGGATTACGAGAGATACCGAGGTTCGACGCTAACGCCGAGAGGTTTCCGTCATGCAGAACGGCTTCACAGGAAACATAAGTTAGTGGAAAAGTTCATGGTGAATGTGCTGAGAAGCGACCCTGAGAGTGCTCATGATAGTGCCTGTCGGATTGAACACAGTCTAAGTGACGATGATGCCCGTAGCCTATGCCGTATCATAGGCTCGCCTGAAGAGTGCGTTTGTGACCAAGGAAATACTGGCTGTCGTAATGTCGCTCTTGTCGGCATTCCATTGTCCGAGATGAAGAAAGGAGAGAAGGCTGTAATTTCGTTCCTTAAATCTGACAGTCCAGAAAAGGTCAGGAAGTTGATATCTATGGGGCTGGTGCCCGGGCGTACAGTCAAAATAGAGAGTGAGATGCCCATGAAAGGTCCTATACTGATCAGTCTTGACGACAGTCTTCTGGTTTTGGATAGGGAATATACCTCCCTTGTTATGGTCGAGAAGGAGGAGTGTGCATAGCCAATAGAGTAGTAAAACTTGCTCTTATGGGCGCACCCAATGTGGGCAAATCCACACTCTTTACTAAACTAACCGGTGTGGGGGTAATAACTTCCAACTATCCAGGCACCACGGTGGAGTTCGAGGAAGGTAGCTTTGTGCGTCACAACACAATGGTAAGCGTTCACGATCTTCCAGGTACTTATTCTCTATCAGGGGAGAGCGAGGATGAGGTTGTGGCTATCAGAATGCTGGCAGAGGGTGAGTTTGATACCGTGCTGCTGGTAGTCGATGCCTCTCGTATAGAGAGCAGTCTCGTATTGGCTTTCCAACTTATCGAGCTTGGATATCCTATAATCATCGCCCTTAATCAGATGGACATAGCACGGCGCCGTTACTACATAGACACCGCAAAATTGGGTGAAATACTGGATGTCCCGATATATCCTGTGGTAGCCACTCTTGGAGAAGGTGTTGATGAGCTGGCCAATGCGATAGTAAAAGGTGAAGCACGAGTCTCTAAGTTCAAGGTAAGGTACGACTCACACATCGAAGCGTACATCCGGAGACTGGAAAAGGATGTAGAATCCGGTCCCTATCCTCCCAGAGGCGCGATAATCAAAATGTTGGAGGGTAACGAATACATCTCCTCACTTTACGATAATGAAGTGAGGGACAAGATCTACTTAGCTGCTAAGGAGTTTCAAGCCCTCCACGGTGAACCAGCAGCCGTCCACATAAACCGTGATAGGTTTGGTGAGGCGGGCCGCATACGCAAGGAGGTAATTGAACCGAAGGATGTTAAACCCTCTTTTTCGGATAGGCTCTCAGACATAACAGTGCAGCCTCTGACAGGCATACCTATTTTGATGGGGGTGCTGGCTACTGTATTCCTTTCAATAGTCTATCTTGGTCAGTGGCTTGAGCAGGAGCTTGAGAGCATTTTCAATGCCCTTGTCGGTGACGTTATTATCGATCTAGGTTCATCGATCGCCGGCGAGTTGGGGGCGTCGATAGGAACAGGTATTACAATGGGTTTTGAGGCAATCCTTGTACTCATAGTACCATACGTCATGGTTTGGTATGCCATAATGGCATTCCTTGAAGACAGTGGTTATATGCCTCGTGCCGTTGCTCTTTTGGATGGGGTGATGCACCATGTGGGCCTTCATGGACGAGCCATTATACCTATGTTGGTGGGGATAGGTTGTTCCGTGCCGGCCATAATGGCTACGCGCACTGCCGGCTCCAAAAGAGAGAGGTTGATACTGTCGATATTAATTGTCATGGCCGTCCCGTGCGGGGCTCAGTTAGCAATAATATTAGGTTTTGTCTCTCGTTTTGCGGGTATCGGTGCCGCCGCAGGAATATTTGCTATACTCTTAGGTCTGCTGCTGTTCCTGGGTTTAGTTATGGACCGTTGGCTCAGGAAAGAGCCTACGACATTGGCCATGGAGATTCCGGATTTGCGTCGTCCCGCCCCGCGCAACATATTATTTAAGACCTACAGTCGCAGCAAAGATTTTTTTGTCATCGCTTTTCCGCTCATGTTGGTGGGCAGCATAATCTTGGAGATTCTGCTTTATTACAATACTCTAGACTTCCTCGTGGAACCTATGAGCTTCATAACCGTGGGGATATTGGGTCTTCCTGCGATTCCCATTATAGCGTTCATCTTCGGCATACTGCGTAAAGAGCTTGCGGTGGGGATGTTAGTAACCCTCTTCGGAGCAACGTCAGTCTATGACTTAGCTAACTACATGACGCCCGATCAGGTAATTGTGTTCGGTGTAGTTATGGCTATATATATGCCGTGTGTCGCCACCTGGGCTGTCCTTATGAAAGAAATCGGGGTGAAGAACTCCATATTTGTAGGTCTGGCATCTGTCACCGTTTCGATCATCATAGGAGGTGTGGTGAACCTTTTGCTTTCGGTCGTTTAACGGTGAGTGTAGATTGCCTTCGCAACATCACCCAGCGACTCTATACGTACAAAACCGAAGCGCTCAAACTGGACAATCTCTCCCTCAATGACGTCGACGGGTTCAAGGAGTCCTCTGACTCTGCTGCCATCTGGCATGAGAACCTCTGTAGGACGGGAACCCTCTGGGACCCAATGGACGACTTTCACGCCTTCACGGGTAACGTCTAATTCGTCGCCGGCATAGCAGCATGGATTCCACCCTTTGATATTACATAATCCCTTGAGTCTGACCATCTTTCCCGATCTCAGCTCATCGCTATCCTCTGGGGTCAGATATATTATGAAATTGCCTTTAAACTCATAGACTCTGTACCCCATATCCACTCTATCTGGGTGGAGGGGACAGTGGGATTTTATCTCACCGTCGAAAAGAACTTTAACCTCTACAGGGTCTGATACGAAGAACAGCCGTCTCGCATTGGCGTCTATGAGCTCGCGGTTTAGAGCGAAGAGATTATCCCATGAAAGCTGGAGGTCCACCTGTTTTATGCCTATTTCTTTCCAGAAACGACGTATAGCCTCTGCTTTGATACCTCTCCGACGTAATGCGCGCAGTGTACCCACACGGACATCATCCCACCCTTCAAATTTTCCTTCTTTGATCCCACGGCCGATTACAGAGGTCTTAAGTATACTTCCGGGGATAGACACGAGTCCGTAGTGTACGAACACCGGTTTCTCCCAACCCAAATAATTGTATATGTACTCCTGACGGTATGTGTTGTTAAGATGGTCTTTTCCCCGAAGCACGTGTGTCATACCCAGTTCGTGGTCGTCTACAGCCACTGAAAGATTCATCATGGGATAGACGTTATAACGGTCGCCAGTACGTGGATGTGGGTAGTTCACCTGCCTAAGTGCTACGAAGTCTCTCAGTGCTGGGTTGGGATGGTCTATGGCGGTCTTGATCACCGCTGCAGCCTCCCCCTCCGCGTAGTGAGAGGATAATAACTTATCTAACCTTTCCATTTGCATTGAGACGGGCAGATCACGGCATGGACATGAAACAGCTAAAGCATTCTGTTCGCGCCATTTCTTGTTATCGCAAAGGCATACATAGGCATGCCCCATCCCGGTCAGGCGTCTTACAACGTCGTAATAGAGTTCAAAGCGGTCACTCTGAATGACTGTCTTATGCACCTCAACTCCCAACCATTCTAGGTCCTCCCTTATCATATCGTAAGCTTCAGGATCCACCTTCTCAGGGTTGGTATCCTCAAACCGATTGATGAGTACCCCACCATAACGCCCGACGTATTCATCGTTAAG
>DUKW01000032.1 GCA_013329105.1 Candidatus Methanomethylophilaceae archaeon
GACGAGCCGAAACCACAAGGCCCAGAAAAAGAATGATGACTAGCGCGGATCAGAGGAGCAAAGCGCTTTCAGCCTAACGTATTCCAAAGTGACCATATCATCTCCCAGCGAAGAAGTAAAATATCCAAGTTAAGCATTCCTATCCGAGGATCATGAATTTTAAAGACATGGATGTCGTCTCAATACGTGATTTCTCCAGGGAACAAATTGAAGAAATCCTGGAGCGGTCGCGGCAGATGTTACCATATGCCCGAGGAGAGAAAATTAGTAAGGCTCTGGAGGGAAAAATCTTAGGAAACCTATTCTTTGAGCCTTCCACACGGACCCGTCTCTCCTTCGAGAGCGCAGCCAATAGATTGGGGGCAAGGGTCATTGATGTCTCGCAGACATCGGAGACATCTATGGTTAAGGGAGAGACCCTGGCTGACACCATACGTATGGTGGAGGCATATTCAGATGTCATAGTGCTCCGCCACCCGCACGAGGGCGCGGCGCGTCTTGCTGCCCGTTTTTCCAATAAACCGGTCATCAATGCCGGGGATGGAGCCGGCTCCCATCCCACTCAGACACTCTTAGACCTCTTTACGATAGAGGAAGAACTTGGAAACATAGAGGGTATGAACGTCACACTACTCGGCGACCTTAAGTACGGGCGCACCGCCCATTCCCTCGCTGAGGCTCTGACGGTTTTAGGTGCCAAACTTACATTTGTCGCCCCTGAGACCCTGCAGATGCCAAAAGAAACCGTGGATAGGGTAAAACAACTGGGAGGTTCCCCCTTAATTACATCTGACATAGAGGGGATAATAAGTTCGGTTGACGTGCTCTATGTTACCCGTATCCAGAGGGAAAGATTCCCAGACCCTGCCGAGTACCAGAAGGTAGCTGGTACATATAGGGTGGATAGAGAAATGCTCCGTGAGGCGAAAAAAGATATGATAGTAATGCACCCCCTGCCGCGTATCGACGAGATCGCCCCGGAAGTAGACTCCACGCCGCACGCCAAATATTTCAAGCAGGCTTTCAATGGCATACCTGTCAGGATGGCCCTTCTGACCTTGGTCCTGGGGGTGGAGGTATGATGGAGTTTAAGGTTACACCCATAAGGAACGGTACTGTGATAGACCATATCAACTGCGGTCAGGCCTTGAATGTCCTCCGTATCTTGAAAATAAACGAATACAACGTTGAATCCACCGTTTCTGTATTGATGCATGTACCGTCCAAAAAAATGGGATGGAAGGACGTAGTCAAGGTCGAGGACCGTGAACTTGACCGCAACACAGTTGATAAGATAGCTCTCATCGCTCCTAAGGCAACCATCGACATAATCCGTGATTTCAGCGTCGCAGAGAAGAGCAATGTCATGCTATCAGAACGCGTCGTGGGGCTTGTCCGCTGCGGCAATCCCAATTGTATCACCAACAAGAACGAACCCGTCAGCCCGGAGTTCGATGTTGACAATCATGATCCACCCATACTCCGATGTATATATTGCGATAGGATCCTTGACAATATAACCGAGAACCTTATCTGAGCCAAGGTATCTCAGTCTTGACTCGGTGGGACGCCTTTTCCATCCGATCTAGGACGTCCTCTTCCCTGGCAGAGGAGGAACACCTCACAGCAAGGAAGGCGAGATTGTTTATGCGGCGGAGATACAGAGAGCCATTACCGTCCCTGAGTTTTATGAACGGTTCTTTTGCCAACGCCTCGGCTGCAGACATGAAGTTAGCCATTAGTGTGGTAAGATGAGTCTCATCTTCTTCGACGTCATTGAGGGCTAGACCTGCGTCTGTGATGGCATACGTCTTTTCATACTCATCGCCGTCAAAGGTAGTGGCAAGTATCTCCTCGAACTCATTCTGAAGGCGCTTCCTGCTGTCCATACGAGTAAAATGTATCCACTACTCCATAATAATAACTGCCGTAAAATCATATATAAGGGGTTGTCATCTAAGCAAGTGATGGTCGCGCCAAGAGTATTCATCAGCGCCGGCATGCCCGGAGCTGGCAAGGAAGAATTCCTCGTGGCAATAGCCGATATGCACCTAGAAATCCTGCGAATGGGAGATTTGGTGCGCGAAGAGAAAAAACAGCAGGGCGTAGATATACCCACAGGCATCTTTGCCCACAGGGAGCGCCTCCGGCACGGAAATGACATATGGGCCGTGAGGGCTCTGAAAAAAATGGGTACTAACCCAACAGTCATCGACGGTTGTCGAAGTGATGATGAGCTCAAGACGTTCCGGGCAGCCTTGGGAGGAGGAGTGAAAGTCATAGCCATACACAGCGACCCGGCCACACGCTTCCGGCGGTTGCAATTGAGAGGAAGGGAGGATGCTCCGCGCGACTGGGATGAGTTTCAGGAACGCGATGAAAGGGAGATGGAGTGGGGCCTGGCGAAAGTGATAGCCCTTGCAGATATAATGATAGTCAACGACGCGGCCCTGGCTGAGTTCCATCGCCGCTGCCGAGAAATCATGAGGGAATTAGTAGGATGAGATTCACAGTAGCTAGACTCTGCGGGGGCAAGGCGCTGATGATGATACCCATGGAAGAGGTTCAGATAGATCTTAAAAAGGCCGAGAAACTACTGGGAGGAGAAACATCAGAATGGAGAATAGACGGGCCCATGGCTATATGCAAATGGAGAGGGATGGAGATGACCCTCTATGAGCAGGGTAAGATCATGCTGTTCCCTCTTCAGGAGAGAAGAGAAGGAATAAGAATGGCCACCGAAATCCACAAAATGCTAAGCGATGCCCGCATCGGTAACTGAAAATGATTCATTAATGGGAAACAATTTATCTTAGCTCCCTTTTGTATGAGAGGATGGATTTCATCATTGAGGCGGCTGTCGCTATCCTTTTGTCATCGATACTCTCAGTGTTGGCATGGAAGATGCGTCTGCTGACGGGGTACGGTTCTCTCTCGGCATTCCTTGTGGGCACCATAATCGGTGTCTTCGGTTCGCTGAGCTGGCTCCTTGTTCTTCTACTCTTCACATTTCTTGGTTTCGGAGCGACCCGTTATGGATTGGGTAAGAAAAAAGAGCGCGGCTTACAAGAGGGACAAGAAGGAGAGCGCGGCCATAAGAACGTTCTTGCAGTATCGGTACCGCCTTGCCTAGTGGCGATACTTAGTTTCGTATACGGTGCACAGGGCACAATGGTCGCGAATATTGCTTTCATCGCCTCTATAAGCGTCGCCGCCTCAGACACCATAGCCAGTGAGATGGGCATCATGTATCCTGACGTCTGGCTCATAACGACTTTCGAAAAGGTTCCGCCCGGTACCAATGGCGGGGTCTCTGTTATGGGTACCATATGGGCATTTTTAGGAGCGCTGGTAGCCTCGGTATTGGGGTGGGGGGTAATAAATCCGTTAGATGCCCTGAAACCTCTCTTTATGATACCAATCGTCGCCGGATTTTTGGGGTGTATGGCCGATTCGTTTCTCGGAGCGACCCTGGAGAGAAACGGCTACATAGACAAATACATTAACAATATGGTTACGATGATTTTAGGCTCGGCCC
>DUKW01000025.1 GCA_013329105.1 Candidatus Methanomethylophilaceae archaeon
ATAAAGGTGAAGATTGGTTCTCTCACGGTATTGTCTGGTTCTCATCTTTTTCAACGAATTCAATATGTTATCACGTGTGCGATCGTCAACCGTCTCTCGCGGATGAACAGTGCGCCGGTATCTCAGATTGATATATTCAAAGGATCTGTCTAGAAATTTATTATACGAATCTGCATCTGCTTGCAGAGGCCGAGAAAGAATGCCTTCGCGCAGTTCTTCTAACGAAGGATTGCGGTCTACAATGGCATTTAAGATCCTGCGGAGTAGTTCTCTCCTCTTTTCATCAACCTCTCCCATGATTTTCCTTAACTCGTCTATATGTTCTATCGAAGCAAGCGGTACTAATTTTTCAGCTGCCTCTCTGAACTCATCACCATATCCGTATCGGAGCAGTTCCATATACTCTTCTGCAATTCGATTACGTTCGTAGACACCGTTGAGATAAGCAACACAGGCATCTGTGACAATGTCTACATCATGTTTTCTGATATTTTCGATCTCTGCCATAAGCGACGAGTCCTTTACTAAGGTCAGAAGGATTATGGCTTCCGCTCTAACAGATGGGGACGGGTGACGTATATACTGAGAGAGTATGTCCACGAATTCAGGAGAGTAGTTCCATCTAAGCCATTTGCTCTCTGATATGGATCCGCCTCTACCATTCTGAACTAAATCTACGGCGTCAAGGGATCTTCCGAGATATTCCAGTCTAGATACCTTGCCTGAACGCATGACCATCCAATGATAGAACTTGTTAATTATGCTTATGGGCGCGGATTCGATAGTTTTTTGTTGTTGCCCCTCGTTGCAGTGGTGGTGAGCAACGTCGAAAAGGATCTAGAGGTATTCGTTTTAGATACGGAGACTACCGGTCTTGATGGATGGCCAAAAGATCATGTTGTGGACGTAGCTGTCTGCCGTGTTCTTCCCTTCCAAGGCATAGTTCAGCCAGTGATGTCTTCCATTGTGGGGCATGACACAACAAAATGGCCAAAGGAACAACAAGAGGCATGGATTTTTCAGAAAACCGATTTGACACTAGAGATGGTGCAGTCGGCTCCACCAGAGGACCAAATATCTAAAGAATTACAGTCCCTGCTGAGTGGCCGTATGGTCACAAGTTTCAATCTACAGTTTGATTTCGATAAGTTCCTATTTCACCCTCCTTGGTGCCTTAGGGAAATAGTGCACCTCACTCCATGCCTGATGTTGAGGTCGGCACCTATCTGTAAATTACCTGGTCTTTATGATGACTATAAGTGGCCACGCCTTCAACAGGCATACGACATGATTGTTGGTGGAGATCCTGCTAAGATAGGTGGAGAACAAAAGCATCGCGCTCTGGAAGACGCTCTGATGGCCTCATATATACTCATCGAACTTGTAAGACGACAGCTCTATTGATCGCTTTCCATGACTGTTTTTCCAGAGAAATGATTTCTCTTTGAGAGTTGCGATATAATCGCTTCGCTCAACCATCGGAAGCGACCGGCTCTCAATAGACTGCGAGCGCTAAGGAACCATAACGATACCATGCCAGTGATGAAGAAGAAATCGATATATCGCAAAGGTGTAATGCCAGCTACGTACATAGCAGCATCGATCTTGAAGATGACAGCGAAGACGAGATAAAGAAGGAAGACCAATACCACCGGCTTCCAGTCCCCGTGCACAGACCCGTCTACTGAGAACCATCTGTTGAATGGGGCTGCGAGAAGAACGAGTGTAATACCTGCTAGTGTACAGAAGAACACAAGTGCATTTCTTGCGGCCAGCTCGGCCGTTAGATACAATACCGTCGGCTCTGTGGAGCCGGCATATTCGAGAAACCACGCGTTCTCGAGTTGTTCGGCTGTGAAAGTGATACTTATTACGCCGGACACGACTCCCAAATAGTAAAGGGAGTAGACAATACAGGCAAATACCGCAATGCTAAGGGCTGCAGGTACGGCAAAACGAAGTACTATGGGTAGGATGTCCCCCTCAGTCTTCCTGGGTTTGGCCCATACCGTCATGAGGAATGCCGGTATGGATAGTGAGACAAATGCGTAATATGCATTATTTGTAGGGAGCATAGGGACCGTCTGGAAAACGAAAAGGGTGAACGCTATAATAAAGGCAAGAACAAAATTCCTAGCAAGATAAAGGCGCAGGATGCTCCTCATTCCTGTAGTTATCCTGCGGCCCTCTATCAGGGCTGCTGGGAGGGCGGAGAAGCGGTCGTCGAGTAGGATCATATCGGCCACCCCGCGTGCCGCTCCTGAACCGCTTTGTAGGGCCACCCCCACATTAGCTGTCTTCAGCGATCGAACATCATTAACGCCATCGCCTACCATGGCCACATATCTTCCCTGGGATTTCAGCCCATCTATTATGCGCTCTTTATGTTCAGGGCGCATACGGCCAAATATATTCGTTTCTGCAACAGTGGAGGGAAACTCCTCAGCTCCGATGGCATCGAGTTCGTCACCGGATATAATCTTCCGGGTGCCAGGGATACCCGCTAGGCTGAATAAAGCGTCCACCGTTACAGGGTCGTCACCGGAGATGATCTTTATGGCCATGTTATTATCTATAAAGGTCTGGATTGTGTGAGCACAATCGGGGCGTATTTCATCGCGTATGGCGATCAAGGCTAGAGGTGTAAGGGGTGGTACGACGTCTTTTTCGTTTTCGTAAAGATCATTGTCTTGACCTTTGGCTAAAAGCATGACCCTAAGACCCTGGGCAGCAAGCTCCATTACCTTCTTGGAAACATCTGAATTCCATCGACAATGTTTCTGCAGAACGTCATACGCACCAAGGAAGAGGACCAATTTTTCTTCTCCGTTGTCGTAGCGTATGGCGCTGTATTTTCTTTGGGATGTGAACGGTATTTCATCGATGAGCTCTCCTTTGCCGTTGGTGTGTTTCTCCAATATGGCTTTTATGGTTCTGTTTTTGGAGCCTGTTAGGGCGGCAAAATCAGCCAGGTATCGTCCAGGATCCTCATTGCTCAATGGGATAACGGTATCGAGCACCAGATTGTTTGTCGTTATTGTTCCAGTTTTGTCCATGCATACGGTGTCCACGTGGCTCATAGACTCCACAGCGTTGGATCGTTGCATCAATGCACCTGAGCCAGCCATGCGCAGGGCTCCCAGACTATAGGCAATAACAATTAGTAAAAAGAGAGCGACCGGTATGATATCCAGCACAACAACAACCATCTGTGTGGTATGGATTAGAGGGATCCTGAAAATAATGGCTGACAATACAATGATGATGGAGTAAATAGCGGCGATGGCCACCAGTAGTGACACTATCTTTCCAGTCTGTTGCTGAAGAGGCGTCACTTTATTATCGAATTTCTTCGCCTCTGATGTTAGGCGGTTAGCATATGTTTCGTCTCCAACGGCGTTCACACGAAAACAGCCTGAACCGGCTACACAGTACGACCCTGAATAGATAGTGTCTCCCCTCTTCTTTCTCCTTGGGCTGGACTCACCGGTCAGCAGCGATTCATCCATTTCCAATGAATCCGATGTGAGGACAACTCCGTCAACTAGTGCCTGGTCTCCCACCCGGAGTAGCACGACGTCATCCATCACTATGCCTTCGGGAGGTACGGCTATCTCTTGGCTGTTGCGATATACGGTGGCATTTGGGCGAGACAGCAGAGCGATGCGATCCAAGCGGCGTTTGGCCCTTATTTCTTGAATGGTTCCTACAAGCACATTGAAAAACACAACACCTGTAGCGGTGAGAGCCTCTAGTGCGTGGTCTAGGGCCAAGAGTATCCCACCCAAGGAGAAAAGTATCAGATTGAACCAATTGAAAACATTGGTTTTGAATATTTCTTTGTATGTGCGACTTACCTTTTGCTCGTAGGTGTTGTGCAGTCCCTTATCAATACGTTCCTGTACTTCCTCAAAGGTAAGACCAGTAGGTATGTCCATCGTTAGTGTAAAGTAGTAGCTCCTTCAAGAATCTATCGAGTCAGTTGCCCAGCATCTCTTTTGTACGGGCTTCTATGAATTCAATAGGTAACGGATCAAAGGGCACACTATTTCCCAACGTAAGGAAATGCACCCAACACTTGACAGGTTTACCGAGTGAAGATGCAGCATGCGCATATACTGAAAGCTGAAGTTTATACTCCTCTAGATTATCTTTGGAGATGTCAGTTTTCCAATCATGGATCTCGACATGATCTTCGAACTCAGCGAAGATATCCATTCTACCCTCTATCATGTATTCACTGATAGGCAGTATGCAGGGGAGCTCGGTTGTTATCCTGCTGCCTTTGAGAGAGCTCAGGACCTCCCGTACCATATCAAGTTCAGGAAAGTCATTCCATGGCGCCATGCCGTGTGCTATTCGCTCGGCGTCGGCATGGATCTTGATACCATATTCTCGGCCGAGAGCCTTCTCGATGGGTATATGCCTAAGGATCCTATGTACACCCACCTTTCTGCGGACCATCTCCCTTTCAGGCAACTCAGGGCGCAATGTTTTTTTCTGCTCTTCTTCACAGACTAAGGACACTGGTGTGACACTCACCTCATCTATTTTACTGTCACTAAGCGAGCTTATAAAATGTGATGGTTTATGGCAGATCATGATTATGTGTTGCATGGCTCGCGATGTGGAGACATACATGAGGCGCCGCTCTTCGTCGTAGTCCCTGTCAACAAGATTGTGAACTAGTGCATACCTCCAATCCCTGTAGACCTTTGGAAAAGGATCCCCGATCATCATTTGGGTTAATCTGACGCCATATAATGTATCGAAGCGAAGTATCCCTCTATCACCTGCACGGGATGGCATCTCCCCCTCGTTCAGACCGGCAATGATCACCGCAGGATACTCCAGCCCTTTCGAGCTATGCATCGTCTGTATACGGATAGCATTACGGCTGGAGATCATATCTGCAGGGTAGGGGTCCATATTTGTGATGCTGTCTTCTATCAGCGTTACCATTTCCGAAAGGCTGGAGAGAGTACCACTATACAGTTGTACTAATTGTGATGTGACCGCTTGGGCCATGTCGCTCCCCATTTGGTAGCGAGCAAATATCGACGTCAAGAGTCGGTTGGTATCTTTTTGAATATCATTAAGATAAGACAGATGATCGCTAATAGCTTGGGGAAGAGGCGCATTTTTTTCTGAGAAGCGAAGTATTTCCTCATGGCTGTATCCCTCTAAATCCATAACCGCTACTCTACCCCTCTCGTCATGAGGGTTCATTAGCAAACGTAACCATGCCAGGGCCGTCTTTCCCTCACGGCTACGAAATATGTCTAGATCCCCATCCATACGCAGAGGTATCCTTAGCTCCCTCGCTCTGCGCTCGATCATATGCAGGAGGTTCCTTCTTCTACTAAGCACTGCCACATCTCCATATGAGAGGGGTCGGTCTTCATATTTTCCATCATCTATCTGTTCCCGTACGGTCAGCCCAGATTGCACCATATGCTGAGCGGCCCAGAGCACCGCATCTACCTCCGCCGCCTGATCTTCGGCTTTTAGGTATCTTATTATGCTCATCTCATCCGGTATCTCCTTAACGGAACGGAGTCTGATGAGTTTGCTGCGGATGTATTCCTTTTTCTGGGGATCCATACCGTCGTTAGAAGCGGGAAGGCAGAGGGTTCTTTCGGAAAGGCGGATGACTTTATCGGAACTTCGGTAGTTGTCCACAAGACTCAGGTGTTTTATATCCGTCACCTGAAATCGGACCCTTTCTCCCAACGAATCAACCAATATACGGATGCGTTGGTCAAATTCCAAGAGGTTTTCTATATCTGCATATCGGAATCCATAGATCCCTTGTTTCCAGTCACCTACAACACACAGATTGGGTTCATTGAGCACTAAGAGAGCTATCAGAAACTGCAATTCATTTGTATCCTGGAACTCATCTATCATGAGATAACGGTAAGATTCCTCTTCACGTATACGGGGGTCTTTATAAAGAGAAAGGAACGCAAAAAAGGCAACCATCGCGAATGTGAGTCTGTTCTCTGATATCGCATGGCGAAGATATTCCGTGAAAACGTGATGGAGAAAACGAAAGAGCTCGTCCCTATCCCCATCAATAGCCTCTTTGATGAGATTCTCGTCTATAAGAGGGCCCTCCAGCAAATCATAGAAATTTGGTAGCAGCTCCTTTTCACTCCTCATCTTTTTTGCTAGGGAGACCCTGCCATCATGGTTCATCGCCTTAGCCTTTTCCATCATGCCAGCGGCATCACCGTAGAGCAGATCCATACCGTGCCTGAACCATCCGCCAGGAACGGGACAGGTACCCAATGTAAGCAGCCTAGAGATAATATCTCTAACGTCATCAGGGCGGTCCCATAACAACTGTGCGACATCACCATAGTTCTCTCCATAGGATTCCATAAAACGAGTGTAGAACTCTCTAAAGTCCCGTCTCTCCATGGCTTCCGATTCCATCATCCCCACATGTCTAGAGAGTCGCTCTTCAAGTCCCAGGTATTCGTGTATGCGGGAGGTGTCGCGCAGAAGGATGCTATTGCAAAACGCATCAAAGGTTGATGCCCGCACCGAATTGAGGTCCACGTCTTCTATATTTCGCATATATAGTTCGTTAACTACCCGATCTCTCATTTCCTCAGCGGCGTTCTTCGTGAAGGTAAGGAGAAATATCTCAGAGGGATCCACACCACTAAGGATGATGTTTATGAAACGATTCGTTATTGTGTATGTCTTCCCAGTACCGGGCCCAGCATCGACCACTATGATGCCGTTGAGTGTCTCAGATATTTCCTTCTGTTTTTCGTTCAGGCATCGATCGGTCATTGGTACGCCTCCAAGCAGATGTCCAGATATTCGCAGTCCTTACATACACTTGGACTGCGTGGTTTTGCCTGGAATCCCTCACCGCTGTATTTCTCAAGATCATTAAGGGCTTCTTTGACTACTAAGAGAAAACTATCCAACACATCAGGCATTATCGCTAAGGCATTCTTGTATGGTATAATGTCCTCACTCAACCCTTCAACGACTCTATTGAACAACCTCTCAATAGGTTTCTTCTTTCTTGTCTTTCCGGCAAACATAACACTGAACTCTTCGTAGGCCTTTTCCTTCTCCATATCTCCCTTATCTGGAACTTCCCAGACCCTTATCTTGCGAAATGCCTCAAGAACAGTTTCTGATCCCACTTCATCTATCAGATCGATTTCGGATTTATTCATAGCATTTAGATATTCGTTTATCCACGGATTTTTTGCGGTTACCAGGCCAGCCCGGTCGGTGCCTGTATATATAACGCTGACGCGATGTTTTTCTATATCGTATTCTGTATAGTCCGAATCGACTGGTTTCATGTAATTATAATCCATTTGCAGACGTCTGCGCGGATCGCCTTCTGACCGTAAGAGGGCAAGGTACACCAATGGCTGGACGTCTATCTCGTCACCATCCCATACGCCCTTTATTCTTCTGATGGTTTCGTTCACAGACCGTTTCTTAGCGGTCTTATGGTCCACAATCAAATTCTCAGAAACTCGAAGGTCTATCCTGCCGTTCAGTCTCAGTTCTTCATTACGTGTGTCGAATTCCGTGTTGCCTATAGTAGGTTCAAGATCAAACGCTCTGAACAGTCTGTTATAACCTTGCCTTCTGATCTGTAGGGGTTCGACATCGTAAGACTTCAGAAAATACTCGCAATTAATCATTAATTGATCCATCTTTGCTAGGACGCTGTTAAGGGCTTTGCGGCTGTTAAGGAATGAGAGGTCATTGCGGAACACCTCTAGACACTCCCTCCTGGTCTCAGGCCCTGACCGTGATGGATAGTGAACGAGAAGCTCTGCGTATTCGTGTGCCATATTCCCGATGGTCTTTATTATGTGCTCTGGTTCAGGTGTGAGAGATGAGAACTGATACATTTTGGGGCAGAGGAGCAGTTTGTTAAGCTTACTTTGGGATATGGTGTTTAGAGTTTGCGCACTCCCCCTTCTGCGCGGAAAGAGAGATTCAGACGGGTCATCTAACCATCTGCACTCTCTCACTTCCTCTGCCACGTCTTCAAAGTCCAGCACTGGCCGGGCTTCACTGCGATTGAAATAGATAC
>DUKW01000144.1 GCA_013329105.1 Candidatus Methanomethylophilaceae archaeon
AGCGGAGGCCAGTGTGGTAGGCGTTGATTCGCGTGCTGTTTCTGGAGATCCGGTATCAATATGTTCTTCGTACGCGGAGCGAATGGGTATTACTGTGGCGATGACCGGGCCTCAGGACGTGGTCAGGGACGGCCGCTCAACATATATTGTAGAGAACGGTCATGAGTACATGGAGAGGGTCTCAGGAACGGGGTGTATGGCATCGACGGCATGCGCTGCTTTTGTGTCCGTTAGCGATGACTTCCCCTTAGCATGCGCCTCTGCCCTCTCAGTTTTTTGCTTGGCAGGAGAGAAGGCAGCAAAGGAAGCGAATGGTCCCATGTCATTTAGGACAAAAATGTTCGATGCTATATACAACCTTGATAGGGATCAAGTGATCAGTGGAGCTAGGATACGAGAACTATGAAACGCAGCTATTTTCTCTATGTGATTACAGATGAAAATGTCTCAGGTGGAAGGGATCATGTCCGTATAGCTGCAGAGGCAGTGCGCGGAGGGGCGGATGTAGTCCAGTTAAGAGACAAATACTCTACTGGAGAAAGGATGCTCCAGGCTGCCAAGGAAATACGAGAACTTACCAAGCGCGCAGGTACGGCGTTTATAGTCAACGACCGTTTGGATGTAGCCCTCCTTTCCGGAGCAGACGGTGTCCATCTCGGCCAAGAAGACATACCATTACAAGATGCTAGGGATCTTTGTCCTGAGGATTTCTTAATCGGTATATCCGTAGGCAGCATTGAGGAAGCCCTGGAGGCTGAGGCTGGCGGTGCAGATTACATAGGTCTGGGGCCGGTGTTCCCTACGACATCTAAAGAAGATGCTGGTCAGGCATGCGGGCTTGCTCTGCTTAGAGAGGTAAAGAAAAAAATATCGATCCCGGTGGTGGCTATCGGTGGGATAACCTTCGATAACGCCCCCGAGGTTGTCAGGGCCGGGGCGGACGGTCTGGCCGTCATATCCGCTGTCTTGAAACGTGAGGATATAGCCGCTGCCTGTCGAGAGCTCCGTGACCTGATATGCAAAGTACGCTCTCAGATTTGACATCTGTTATCCTGCAGTAACGAAGGCGTTTTCTTCGTAGGCATTATAATTTTGGATTTAAGATCATAACCTTTTATTGTATTTACCATAGTATTGATATGCATTAATGTATACAATTAATCACTAAAGTAATAAATAGTACATCAATAATCACTGAAATATGTCATTAAGAAGGGATTGCTTTTGGACCACAAGGTTCTGAGAATGAGATTTTAGATGTTAAAGAGCTGAGGACCAGCGTCTCTGTTCTGAATGAAGCCCCAGATCCAATATCGATATACCGCTGTCTGCGACAGCGGTTTTTCGGGAATTCTTTTCTTTTGGAGTCTGTTGAAGGTCCTGAAAAGACTGCTAGATATTCTTTTATTGGTGTCGATCCGCTATCGACCTTTCGTTCCAAAAGGAAAAGGGTGGAGATTGATGGGCAGTCATTTGAGACTGAGAGGAGCTACGATGCGCTCCGCCATTACTTCTATTCTATGCGTTGTGGGAAGACCGACATAGCACCGTTCTGTGGTGGGTTGGTGGGTTATATCGGTTATGGCATGGTCAGTGAGTTCGAACAGATACCCGTAATGAAGGGTGACCCTTTCCCTGACATGCAGTTCATGGTTCCGCGTCATTTGGTCTGCATAGATCATGTTGCCCATCAGACTTTCCTGATCACGCATGGGAACTTAGATGAGTTAAAGGAGGCCTACCACTCGATGAAGGAGACAGGTAGTTCGGAGATGCTGATCGTTGATAGGGGGACGGACGTTGATCAGGAAAAGTATGAAAAAATGGTGGGCATAGCCAAAGAGAACATTCTAGACGGAGATGTTTTTCAGATAGTCCTCTCAAGGAAAGTGCTGTTTGATTTTCATGGGGATCCACTGGAGCTATATTCGGTTTTGAGAAGAGTTAATCCATCACCATATATGTACCTCCTTGATTTTGGTGAGGAGAAAATTATAGGCTCCTCTCCAGAAATGCTCGCTAGGCTAGACGGGAGAAGACTAACCACCAGACCGCTTGCAGGTACTAGACCCCGGAACCCCGATCCCGAAGAGGACGAGAAACTTAAGCTGGAAATGTTACTTGATGAGAAGGAGAGAGCAGAACACCTCATGTTGGTGGACCTTCAGCGCAATGATATGGGAAAGGTCTCGAAGGCGGGAACCGTTAAAGTGACCGAGCTGATGAACATAGAGAAATTCTCACATGTTCAGCATATGGTAAGCAATATAGAAAGCGTCTTAGAGGATGATGTGGACGCCTTCGATGCCATCAAGGCATGTTTCCCCGCTGGGACGGTCACAGGTGCGCCCAAGGTAAGGGCCATGGAGCTCATTGCCGAGTATGAGTGTCTTGCTAGAGGACCTTATGCAGGTGCAGTGGGCTATTTTGATTTCAACGGTGATGCGGGGTTCGCTATAACCATTCGCTCAATCATGATCCATGGTTACGACGCCTTCCTTCAGGCTGGTGCTGGGATAGTGCATGATTCTGTCCCAGAGAAAGAATTCATTGAAACAAAGCACAAGATGGGCGCGCTTCTTCTGGCCCTAATGAACAGGGAGGCGGATTGATGATTTCTATTCTTCTCATCGATAATTACGATTCGTTTGTATACAACATTGCTCAGTATCTACAGAGTTTGGGAGCAAAGGTGGAAGTCGTCAGGAACGATTCGCCTTACATCGATACCCTGTTGCAAAGTGTTGACGGTGTGGTGATTTCGCCTGGTCCAGGGCATCCACGGAATTCTAATCGCTCCCTTGACCTAGCAAGCGGTGAGCATGGATTGCCAGTACTGGGGATATGTCTCGGTCATCAGGCTATAGCTTATGTTCATGGTGCCAAAGTAGAAAGGAACCATACGGTTGTTCATGGAAAACAAGGTATGATAATTCATGACGGCCAAGACCTCATGAGTGGTGTGCCGAATCCCCTCCTTGCTACGCGTTATCATTCCCTTATTGTCAGCCCAGAAGGTCTGCCCGACTGTATAGCTGTAACGGCAAGAACGAAAGAGGGCGAAATAATGGCCATTAGGATAAAGGGTAAAGACCTCTACGGCCTCCAGTTTCATCCGGAATCAGTGATGACTGTGGCCGGCAGAACGATTCTCTCCAATTTTTTGGGGGTGTGTAGGTGATCACCGACACTTTATCCATAGTTGCCGAGGGTGTTGACCTTGACAGGGGTCAGGCTATAGACGCGATGATGGAAATGATGTCCGGTAACGCCACACAGGCTCAGATGGGAGCTCTCCTCATGGCGATGAAGATAAAAGGTCTAACGGTAGATGAATTGGTGGGTTTTGTCAGGGCCATGCAGGACTGTTGTGTGGAAGTGTCGGTCCCCCCAGGAGCGATCGATCTCTGTGGAACAGGTGGGGACCATTCCGGTTCGTTTAACATTTCCACCGTTAGCAGTTTTATAGTTGCCGCATGCGGGGTGCCTGTAGCCAAGCACGGCAACCGCTCCATATCTTCTAGTTCTGGCTCTGCCGATGTTCTGGAAGCTCTCCATATACCTATAGATTTAGGCCCAGAAGAAGTGCAGGCGTGTATCGCCGAAACCGGTGTCGGGTTCCTCTTTGCTCCATACTATCATAGCTCAATGGGAAACGTGGCCTCGGTACGGCGGGAGATACGTTTTAGGACTGTATTCAACCTTCTCGGGCCGTTGACCAATCCAGCGCGAGTGAAACGGCAGGTCATAGGCGTTTATGACATATCAGTGGCACCATTGCTGGCCGCCTGCATGAAAGAGTTGGGCTCTGAACATGTGATGTTTGTCAACGGCTGCGGTATGGATGAAATAACCCTCTCTGGCGGTACAAGGGTGGTGGAACTAAAGGACGGCAAGGTATCAGAGTATACGGTCTTTCCTGAGGATATGGGCTTGGAGATCGTGGACAGCTCTGCGTTCAAAGGGGAGGGGCCTCCTGAGAACGCAAGAACGATGATGTCCATATTGAACGGTGAAAGATCAGCACGTAGAGATGTGGTCTTGGCCAACGCGGCGGCCGGACTCTATGTAGCCGGTAAGGCAAAGTCCTTGGCTGAGGGCGTAGAACTTTCCGGGGAAGCCATAGACTCCGGTAAGGCCATGGCCAAGCTCAAAGAATATTCCAGAAAGGCCTCGGAAATGGACGCTTTGAGACAATTCTCGATGAGTATCAATGATCTGATGCCAAGGAGAGTACAACCTTCGGTGATGGTCCAGAGGTCGCCGGGGCTTGTCGCTGCAATGCTAGATGTGTTAAGAGAACGGGGGGAGGACGATGCTATTGACTGTATCGATCCTTTACTGTTGCGCTCCCCCAACATACTCACGATTTTGGTGCTGAGCCGTCTGCTCTTCAGCGATAAAGGTGAGCAATCTCCGCCCAGGGGAGGAAAGCTCTCCGATGCCATTCGTTCTGAGAGCCAGATTTCACTTATAGCCGAGTATAAACCTTCGTCGCCGTCTATTGTACCTCCTTATGTTCACCATCCGTTGAACATTCTTAATCTCTATCAAAAATCAGCCGCAGCAATATCCGTTCTCGGAGAGAGGAAATATTTCAAGGGCGGTGCCGAGCTCTTCTCTAAGGCCAGGGCGGCGGTCGAGATACCAATGCTTTACAAGGTCTTTTTGGTCACGGAAGGGCAATTGCGTGATGCTGCGGCTCTTGGTGCTAATGCCGTGTTACTGATTGCTAAGGCACTGAGGACCGAGCAGTTGGCAACGATGGTCGAGAGTGCCATCTCTCTAGGGATGGAACCTTTGGTGGAACTGCATGAC
>DUKW01000102.1 GCA_013329105.1 Candidatus Methanomethylophilaceae archaeon
TAAGGTCTGCTAATGATGGAAGCGGTGACACTCTCAAAACTCTCTTTCTTTCCTTCTTTTATGGTGACCATTTCTACGGACACTTCGGATAACGATTGTTGTATGTTTACTGTCACATCATGCGACTCGCTATAGGATGAGTCTGATGTCCAGCACTTACCAGAATAAACACCGTTTAAAGATGGCGTCTTAAATAGACCCATGCGGCTAAAAGCCCTCCAAATGTACACATCCACTATACTGTATATGAGATATGCAGAGGACAGGACCCATGGCATCGTAAGGATAATCCGCTCCAATGGTTCCATACCCCCTGTTGCGGATAGGGTATAAAGGGCTATAAACAGCAACACTGTGAGAGCCCCTACAAGTAAATATGTATTACGCAAGTCGTTATTGTTCACAGTGTATCGAGACATGCCAATGCGTGATTCCATTTGCCATATAAAATGCGTTCTCAAAGGTGGTGTCAACAACCGATTTGCAGGCCAATAGCAGTCAGCTACCATTTACTCATAAGTACTCATAAGAATTGTTATATGCTCCCGTTATCAAAAAAGAGTTATATCCGTCTCGTCTATACTCAATGGAGGTCGTCTGGTACAATGTATTGAAGGTCATCATCTCCTTGGTGCTTCTATCGTTCAGTAACAGCGGCCTTACACACTCATCCATCAAGAATATACCTAAGACTCCCTTAATGAACGGTTAATCATGCCCTGCAAACACAGATATAGACTCTTTAACAATATAGAGGGTGAATGGAAGCTCATATGGGAGTGCGAGCTTTGTAAGCGCCTCTATATATGTAAGTGCTTCAAGAAGGCTATCGATAATATCGAAAAGGCCTCCAATTTATTAGGTGTCAGTAGGGATTTTGACGTGGAGGGCATGGCAGCCGCCCATGGTGTAACCGTAGAAGAAATGAGGAAAAGGCTCGAAGGAATTGAGTACGAAGGAATGATTTGCGAACTCTGCCGGGATGTCCCCTCTACACATATATACGCTTCTGATATGGAGACAGATGAGTTTGAGCGCCGTTATGGTGCTTATATTGAAAAGACAGCTATCGAACTCATTGCCGATGGAGGCGGGTTCAAAACAGCTGAAGAGTGCCGGAGAAAAGCTGCAGACGTCATAATAGAACGATATGGCTTCCGTCCCAGAGGAGAGAGCACCGTGGAGCCTGAGCACTTGCTAAAGGTCATAAGAGAACTATACCCAAAGGAGGAGCTCATGGCAGAATACCAACCTTCGTGGTGTATTAGGCCTCTCCAGGCTTTTCTCCCTTCAATGAGCGTTGCAATTGAGCATCGTGGGCCAGAACATTATGAGACATGGGCAGCAGGAAGCCTCAAAGAACTGGAGTCGATAAAGGCCATCGATGATACTGTTTTAAAGGAATGTACCGAGAACAGCGTGAAATTGATAGTATTCCCTTATTTTATCGATGTTGATCGGGATACAGTGGGTTGGAAAGTCGCTGAGGCAAGGTCATCATAAACTCATTCTCCTAGATAACAGAGACTTTTTATGATTAACTATTGTTATAGCTGACTATCAGAACCGCTCAGGCGGCCAAGAGGGTATCATATAATGCAAGTTTATGCTGATCATGCCGCTACGACTCCTATGTCTTCGTCTGCCTTTAAAACGATGTGCTCTTATCTGCGGGACAATTACGGCAATCCATCTGGAGTGCATTCACTATCCCAGAATGCCAGAATGGCAATGGAGGATGCCCGTACAGGAATAGCCTCCGCAATAGGCGCCACAAAGAATGAGTTATTCTTCACCAGTAATGGCAGTGAGGCCGACAACTGGGCCATCAAAAGCGCTGCGGAATTAATGAAAGAAAAAGGTAAACATGTAATAACCTCATCGATCGAGCATCATGCCGTATTGTCAACATGCAAATATCTGGAGGAAAGAGGTTATGAAGTCACTTACCTTCCAGTAGATGCCAATGGGCAGGTCTCTGTGGATTCGCTCAAAGAGGCTATGAGAAAAGATACCATCCTAGTGTCGGTTATGATGGCCAACAATGAAGTTGGAACCATTCAACCGATTAAGGAGTTGGCTTCTGTAGCCAAAGAAGGCGGGGCTCTTTTTCACACCGATGCTGTTCAGGCCATTGGGCACCTTTCAGTGGGTGTCAATGAACTCGGTGTAGATATGCTCAGCATGTCCGGCCATAAGTTTGGGGGACCCAAAGGCATCGGTGCCCTGTATATCAGACGCGAATTGAAACTCCCGCCGCTGATACACGGAGGAGGTCAGGAACGCGGACGCCGCGCCGGGACTGAGAATGTAGCAGCAATCCTAGCTATGGCCGCTGCACTCGAAGACTCACTCGATAGACTTGATGAGAAAGTGGAAAGACTACGCAAAATGAGAGACCGCCTCATTGCCGGAGTGATCAAAATCGATGGATCGGTATTGACCGGGCATCCGTGTGAAAGGTTGCCCGGTCTGGCTTCATTTGTCTTTGAAGGGATCGAGGGGGAATCGGCAGTGCTGATGCTGGACTATCGTGGTATACAAACATCGACTGGTTCGGCATGTTCAACAGGATCTTTGGAGGCATCTCATGTGCTGCGGGCGATGGGAATACCGAACGGCCTTGCCCATGGCTCTATAAGATTCTCCCTTGGAGCAGAGAACACAGAGGAACAGATAGATCATATATTGGTGCAGACCCCTTTGGTAGTGGAGCGCTTACGTTCCTTGCCGCCGCTATGTACCTGCGGAAGAAAGTGAGTTAGGCGTTACCGAATAATTATCGTGTACAAAATCGCAACCTGGTAACAAAGGGGTGATGAGTGCAACCTAAAACAATCTTCAGATTATCGATGTCTATGACATCCTGGGGGAACAATTATCCTGAACCTTGCTCCTTCACCAGGTTTTCCATCCTCAATTATATCTATGTCAGTGATGGAAAGTATTTCCTTGACTAGGAAAAGGCCTAGACCTGTATTCTTCCCAAATCCTCTTTCGAATATCCTTTCTTTCTCATCAGACAGTATGCCAGAACCATCATCCTCTGCTGTGATGATCAATCTCTCACCTACGTCATTAGTTCCGAAGGTTAAATGGGTAGCTCCGACAGCGTGACGCTTAGCGTTTTCAACAATGTTGTAAAAAGCTCTAGCACCCATGGGATCGATGAAGATCTCTATATCAGATGGCACATTATTAATTACACTAAACGGCAAAGGCATGCTACGGGCGGCGGCATCATCGATCAATGCCCTTACATTACTCCATACGGGACTCTTCACACCAATACCATCATACTCCTTTGTGAACTTTATCATCGACTCTATACCTTCAGAGGCCTTCATGATAGCCTCAAGATAGCGTCGCTTCGAGGGGTCACTTTCTAAGTTCAAAAGCATCTCTGTATATCCCATTAAAACTGTTAGATTGTTATTGATATCATGCCTAGTGATGCTAGAGAGCAAGTTCAATTTACGGTTTGAGGCCCTGAGCGCCTCTTCAGTCAGCCTGCGAATTTCCGTTTCCTGGGCCAATTCTGAAATAATCAGATTGAGACGCTGATACGCTCTGGAATTAGATAGGGCCAGACCAAAGACCCCGACTATCTCCATAGATATGTTAAGATAATCGTTTACACGCTCAGGGTATATCATACCCTCGAGCATTATTGCACCTAGAGGCTCTCCCTGATGCTGCAGACGTATTATGAAACCCGTGCCTCCTATCAATTCATAACTCTTATCACCAGAGAGGAAATCCATGAGATCCTCGTCGGGAACATCATAGTTTGGAGTTCTGCCGGCAAAATGCACGACAGTCGCACCCCTATCAACGTACAACACTGTTTGTGGAGAAAAAAGTGTGATAAATATGTCCAGAAGGTTCTCAATCAGTTTCGTCTCTTCCTTTTGAGACACTATTGTATCGAGGAGATCAAAAACCATAGCCATGTCTGCCGCTATTTTGTTGGCGCTGGCGAGCTCCTCTTTCATGACTCGCGTCCTCTCATTAAGGGTCCATCTGGAAATTTCTGCAGATAGGGTCTTTTCTAGATAAGCTGTACCTACAGGTAATATTCTACATTCAAGATCGAAAAATTCAGCTATCTCTTCTGTATACGGAATCAGTTCATCACTAATACCGGTGTCCAGAACCATCACGCTCTTCACACTTTCTTTAAACATACTCCTGGCTGTATCCTTATCTAAACCAGCCTTCTGGATGTGCTCCCTCCATTTTCTCAACCAACCGGGGACTACTAACATATAGCCACTTGAGGTCAGGTAATGAAGGAGTCGAGACGGAAGGAATAATTCAGCGCCACAGCCGAGTATGATAACATTCTCATCATTAGGGATATTCAATTTTGAAAGACAACCACAGCCGAGTACGACTATTCGCGAACATTCTTTCTGCAGATTGCGAAGGTGCTGGCTCTCATCCACGTCATTCTCATTTGCATGACAATGGGTCTGAAAAAATGTAACCTCGACATCATCTGCACCGATCGAGGATAGAACCAGCTCTAGTTCTTTACTAAGACTCTCACAACATAGAATCCCAAACTTTGTCAAAGAATCTCCATCCTTAGAGGATATCGCCCCCACTTCTCGGTTGAGTGTTTGATACTCAATAAAACGTCATCAGGTACCTGCCAGGGGATCTCACCATGATTGTCCGAAAGAATAAAACCACCCCCTTCTCCGGCCTTAAAGATGGCTTCCTTTACCTCAGCTTCAACCTTGTTTGCATCCCAGTGTACCATTTCAATACCATTAAGATTCCCTATAAGGGTTAAACGACCTTTACATATTTTTTTGTATTCAGCCAGGTCCTCAAATGTCGATACACCTACAGCTGCTGCACCCGTACTTATAATATCCTCTGCGATGGGGAGCCCCAAACCAGATGCTAGATGCACAGCCACAGGGCCATCTATCTCTTTGATGACGTCACGCGCTATCTTAAAACCCGTCTCCCGGCTGATATCCGGTGGTATGCAGGTAACAGATGAAAGGGGATCAAAATACGTTATGGCATCTGCTCCCTTTTCTTTCTGGGCCTTTGCCCATGTTATGCAGAACTTTTTGTTTTTTTCCATTAACTTCCAGAAGAGTGTGGGGTCCTCGAAGATGGTGTCCAGATAAGCTTCGAAACCCATCTGCATAACAGGAGCAGAGAAAGGGGAGAGGACTACCCCTATGACTGGCACCTCACCATTCGAATATTTGACTAAACCCTCGGTAATACTCAGGATCCTTTGAAGCGCCACACTATCGGCTATGTCAGGTGGTTCTACAGTATCTATGTCCTCTGGACACTTTATTATTGGAGGGCCGCAGTTGGGTGGCCCATCATCGATAAAGATAACATCCGCACCCCAAGACTCGGGTTCGATTGCTGCATAAAGAAATGAGTATAGACAATCGCCACCATATTTCCTGTGAAGTCGCTTCTGACCCTCGATCACATAGCGGGCATCAGAATAGTAAGTTTTTAAGGGAATACCCAACTCTTTGGCTCCATGCATGGTCAACAGAAGGAATAAGGGAACACGGTCAGGTTCCTCATGGTTTAGAGCGGCTACAGTCCTTTCCATAGATGTCATCTTCAAGGAGAGGCCCCCTCTACAATCCCTTTTACTAATTGAAGGGTTTCTGATGCAGAACGAGCATAGCCGTCAGCACCTACTTTTTTCCAGAGTTCCTTATCGAATCTGAAGGGTGCACCGCCCACTAGCACCTTCGTATTGGGAGAGACTTTCTTTATGCCCTCAACAGCATTTTTTATACGTAGTGCAGCTGGCAACATTAAAGTAGAGATCAGCATGATTTCTATCTTGTCTCTTGCAACCATATAAATCAACTCTTCAGCGGTAACACCATGACCATAATCTATGACATTGAACCCCCCTGCACGTAATATAGAGAGGACCATTTTTTTACCCAACGTATGATGGTCTTCCAGAACTGTAATGGCCATGTGTGGTCCATTTCTTTCAACCTGTCCGTCATCTCCGAAGAGCTCCTTAATCTCCCTTTCCGAAATTTTGCCGCTGATGTATACCTGTGATAATGATAGCTCCCCCGATTCCCAACGTTTACCTATATCCTCTAAGGCAGGGAGTATCAGATTTTCTACACAATCGTAAGGCGATAGTTTGTTACAACACTGCCTCAGGATCGATTTTACAGCTATGCTATCCAAGGAAATGAGCGAGGATTCCAATGATTGCACGAGCGCGTAAGGACTCTCAAAGCCACCATCAGGTTTTCCATCTGTTGCCATATATGCAACTATCAAGTGAGAGTATAAAACCGTTGTTTTCGTTTAACCCCTCAATATTTTATTTGACCCTGGTGATACCCTATTGTAGGGGATATCCTTTGATAATAGCCGCTATCAGTAGATAGTGTTTTGAAGAGAAAATAAAATATTTAACGGCGCCACCACCGATTTAATACCTGAAAGACAAAGGGATCAAAGTGCAAAATGAAGGTAAGGTGCGTTAAGGAAAACGATAAATCAATAGAAATCATAGATACATGGATCGGATGACATCAGTCCTCTTAATAGATGATGATTTGGAGTTCCTAGAGCTCGAAAAGATTTTCTTGGGAATGGGAGGAGATCTGGTTATTGACACAGCAGAGTCGGCCCAGTCTGCACTAGAAAAACTGTCTTCATATTCTTATGATGCTATAGTTTCTGATTACCAAATGCCAAAAATGAGTGGTCTTGAGCTGTTGAAGGAGTTAAGAAAAAGGGGTGACGATACACCGTTTATTATATTCACCGGACGGGGGAGGGAAGAGGTAGTGATCGAAGCTCTGAATGCCGGAGCCGATTTCTATCTGCAAAAGGGAGGGCAGGCCACTACCCAATTCACTGAGCTAAAGAAAATGATAGAACACGCTGTGGATAAAAGACGGATCGAAAAAAGGTTCGGACGCAGTCTTGATATGTTAATAGACTCGCAGGAAGAATTGATCAGGGCGGAGGAAAACTATCATAACCTTTTCAACAGAATGCTGGATGCATTCGCATTGCATGAAATCATATGCGACGAGAACGGAGTGCCGATTGACTACCGTTTTCTTGCTGTAAATCCCGCGTTTGAGAGCATGACCGGCTTGAAGGCAGAAGAAATCATTGGAAAAACCGTTCTCGAAGTGCTCCCCAGAACAGAGCAATACTGGATCGATAAATATGGCAGAGTAGCTCTGAACGGAGAAACCCTCACATTCGATGAATATGCTATCTCCTTTGACAAATATTTCAAAGTTCACGCTTTCCAAACCTCTTATGGACACTTTGCCACCATATTCCATGACATAACAGAAAGCAAAAGAATCGAGGCCGCTCTTTTAGAGAGCAGGGAACGGCTCAAATATGCGTTAGAAGGGACAGGCGCAGGTCTGTGGGACTGGTACCTCGACACTGATAAAATGGTTTTATCAGAGCAATGGAAAAGGATGCTTGGATATGAGGTGGATGAGCTAGAAGACAGCTACAATACATGGAAGATGTTGTGTCACCCGGACGACGTGCCGAGAGTGAAGGAAGCTATGCGTAACTACTGTTTGGGCGAGAGCCATACATTCGAGGTTAGTTATAGGATGCGCCACAAAGATGGAGGGTGGCGCTGGATAATTAGCAGGGGAGAAATCAGACGGAACGAGGCCGGAAAACCCATTAGGTGGACAGGAACCAATATAGATATCACTGATCAAAAACATGTAGAAGAGGCCTTACGTCTAGCCAACAATAAACTACATCTCTTGTCAGACATCACCAGGCATGACGTAATAAATCATGTCTTTGCAATAAAAGGATATCTGGATCTCTTAAAGGATCAGATATCCGATGAAAATACAAAGAACCTTATTGAAAGGATTCTGACCGCCACTGAGAGAATTGAAAGAGATTTGAAACTTACACGAGATTATGAATGCATTGGACTGAAAGAACCACGCTGGATCTCTTTAGCACAAGCCGTCTCTGGTATACCAGATGGGTATATTAATTTCGAGATGGAATGCTGTGATTATTCAATATTTGCCGATCCTATGCTTCATAAAGTCTTTGAAAATCTCTTTGACAACACCATAAGACATGCGACGGGCGCGACATGGGTGCGCATGCATTGCAAGGAGGACAACGGCCACCTTGTGATCGTCTGGGAGGATAACGGCCCAGGCATAAAAAATGAGCTGAAAGACCGTATTTTCGAGCAGGGTTTCGGCTTGAACTCCGGTCTAGGTCTTTACCTCATCAGAGATATCCTAAGTTTAACGGAGATTGAAATCGTCGAGACAGGCATTCCTGGAAAAGGGGCGCGGTTCGAGATTCGAGTCCCTCCCGCCTACTGGAGAGTCGACGATGACCTTTGTCCATTGTATCTAGACCCTCAATAAATAAATCACTGCTAGAACCAGAAAAATGAGAATGCCCCCCCGCCAATCACAGCGGGGGGGAAATTGTGGTGGGTGCTGGGTTTTCATACCAAACGGTATGTGGGGTTCGGTCTGCCAGGGGAGAAACAAGAGTCAGAGCGTAAGGAGTACTCAATCCCTCTTTTTTTCATAACTTCTGAAACCGTAGAGCGCACAGCGTTCCGTAAAGTATCAGGATCGGAGACTACCCTGGCGTTGTAATTCAATTTTGACTTCCCGGTACCGTAGCGTGATCCGAGCACCCCACCAACTGAGATCTCATTGCCGACCAAAGAAACTTTCAGATGGTTGCTTTCACTCTGTATTGTGACTTTCGCATGGGCGATATCCTCGGTTGAGTACCCTCTATCAAGAAGTCCTCTTAACAGTTCTATTGCCATATCGTATGAGTCGTACTTGGTTGCGTTGAAATCATATATTCCATTATACCATCCCAACTCTGCTTCAGCATCAGCATATAGATCATAATCCACGTCGACGGGTGTACGAGAAGATTCTTTATCAGACATTATCAGGTCTATTACTAAGTCTAAATTTTGTCCAGTATATGATGAGTAGGGCACCACCACCGCCTGAGGATTCATTTCTTTTATGGCTTCTGTAAGTTGCTTTATATCCCCATCTCCTATAAGGTCCGTCTTAGATAGCAGCACATACTCCGCTTCCTCCACCTGATGGCTTCTCAAATAACCGCCTAGGGTCTCTTTGTTAAAGGAGCCCTCCAACATTCGGGGTGCATCCACTAATACTATCAAAGGAGCTACAGAGAAACTATTGCCATGATACGCTTTCAGGGGTGCAACCACCGTCGCCATGAGATCGGTGCAGCTCCCTACAGGCTCAGCTAGGATGATTCGTGGTCTCTTGCTCTCAATGAGTCTCTTGGCGTTTTCAAGCAATGTAGGAAAGTTGCAACAGAAACAACCACCGGGCACTTCTTCTACGTCTATACCACGAACTCTTACAAATTCCGTATCGACCAGGAACTCACCCTGATCATTGGTGATCACACCTATAGGTATCTTCTCGTTAATGAAGTGCTCTGCAAGTTTGTTTATCATCGTGGTCTTCCCGGATCCCAAAAACCCGCCTACCAGTACAATCCTTGTCTTCAAGGTTATCACCATTTTAACTATCGTGAATCGCTTTTTTATAGATTACGTATATTAAAAACACATATAATTAACTTTGGAATTTGTTATGTGATTTTGTAACATAATAATTAATACAAGAATTACAATTAGTGTTCATGCCTTCCGTGCAATATACAGTGAAAAACATCATAGCAGAGTTCTTGGGAACGATGTTTCTTATCATTGCCGCAATAGGCTCTATAGTTCTCTCTAGTCAAGTATGGGGTGCAGGCATTCCTCTCTCAGTGTTCATCAACGCCGTGGCGGTAGGTTTCATACTCTTTGCGCTCCTAGAGACCTTCGGGCCGATATCTGGGGCCCACTTCAATCCAGCAGTGACCCCGGCACTATGGTTTGCGGGAGAGA
>DUKW01000169.1 GCA_013329105.1 Candidatus Methanomethylophilaceae archaeon
CCCTTGCTCCCCGTCAATCCAGATTATGCCGTTACTCTCCAGGAGGGAGGGACGCCATTGTATCAGTGTTCTAACCTCGCTTCGGAATTCGCTGTAAGGGATTTGCGGGTTAAATATGAAGGTGCCAATCCGACAGGCTCCTTTAAGGACAGGGGGATGACGGTGGGAATTACCCATGCCATGGAGATAGGTGCTACCATCGTTGGGTGTGCATCCACCGGGAACACATCAGCAAGTCTTGCAGCCTATGCCGCCAAGGCAGGTATCGGCTGTGTGGTGCTCCTTCCGGAAGGCAAGGTGGCCCAGGGGAAGCTTGCGCAGGCCATGTTCTACGGTGCCAAAGTAGTGTCTATCGAAGGCAACTTTGATGATGCATTGTCGACAGTAAGGGAGCTGGCCGAGCAGCGTTTTCTCTATCTCTTGAATTCCATCAATCCTTTTCGTCCCGAAGGTCAAAAATCTGTTCTCTTCGAGATCATGGACCAGCTCTATTATGATCTCCCCGATCGTATTATTCTCCCAGTAGGTAATGCCGGCAACATATCGGCCGTTCATAAGGCTTTGAAGGAGCTCTTGGAAATTGGATGGATCGACGAGATGCCCATGTTGACTGGTATACAGGCATCAGGATCAATGCCTCTGGTGAGGGCCTTCCGCAAAGGTTCTCGGCAGTTTGATCCTGAACCGTCCCCAGAGACGGTGGCTACAGCGATACGTATCGGCAACCCTGTTAGCGGCAAGAAGGCCCTGGATGCAATATATTCCACTAACGGATATGCCACCGATGTAAGTGATGAGGAGATTCTGGCCGCACAGATAGCTTTGGCGCGAAAGGAGGGTGTGGCTGTGGAGCCAGCCTCGGCCGCATCATTGGCTGGCGTGAAAAAACTGCGTGAGGAAGGGATTATCGATCGGGACGAGAAGCTTGTATGCATATGCACGGGTAACGGTCTCAAGGACCCAGATGCCATGATGTCGCAGTGCTCCCGCCCTCTCCGTGCAAGGCCATCCGCTGAGGCGGTTATTGCGGCCTTGCACACCTTAGAAATCGAACAGGCGTGATTGCCCGCTGTTATCCGTATCTGCAGGTACCCTATTCACATCCTCTTCGAGACCAAGCTGCGATTTGATTGAAACGGCAAGTTTGGGACCTATCCCTCTGAGGGATGAGAGTCGGTTGATATCCGCTCTTCTTAGGTCATCTAGAGTTTGGAAACCGGCGTTATAGAGTATACGCGCTCTGGAGCGGCCCACTCCCCGAAGGCTTACCAGTTCCAGCAGTTGTTCTCCAATGCCATATTTAACTCTTATTCTCATTCTCGAGATGCTGTCTTTCGCTTCCGGCCGGAATATACCTGCCAGCTCGCTCATCGCGTAGAGAATCCATTCTGCAGAGTCTACACGGTTACGAAGGTCGCCAGGCCCTATCGAGAACTGTTTCAATATATCTTCCTCACTTGTCTCCGATACCCATTCACAGAGCATCATCGCCGCTTTAAGATCGGCGAGGAAGAAATCCAGCTCGGACATGTCGTCAGGTACGGGAAGGAGAAGGCTGTTTTCGATCTTGTCTAGGGCGGATAACAATTCATCTCTCTCCCCTTTGCGGAGATAAAGGGACATGACATCCGGCGTGGAGCAGATAGCGTGAAGCAGAGCTATATCATTGGCATTTTCCCTCCAGGATTGCAAGGCACTGCGTAGGGAAACCGCAGAGAGTGGGTCGATGTACATGTCGGAGACTCTTTTACCGTAGAATGTGGTGCTAAGCGCTCCATTATATTCCGTCACCATACCCTCTTTTATGAAGAAATCGATAACGCTGTCAACAACTTCTTCCAACCCCACCATCTCAGAATGCTGAGCCAAGAATGTGGATCGGAGGAAGGTCATGATCCCCTCATACGATGAGACTGTACCTGTGGCCAGGAGACCAAGTAGGTGACTGCGGAGGACAGGTTCACTACCCAATTTCGAATATACCATCTCGCTGTCTGCAAGAAGGTAGCTGATGACTATATGGTCGCGCTCGATCTCATTACGGGCGATAAGTACAGCCTCTCCATATGGGTCGAAGCGGGGTCTGCCAGCACGACCACACATCTGTTTCACTTCCATCACTGAAATTGGAGTTATGCCCTGATTGCTGTCAAACCTGGTGACGTCTCTTACAATGACCCTTCTAGCAGGAAGGTTGATTCCGGCTGCTAGTGTAGGTGTTGCCACTATGCACCGTATATGCCCCTCACGAAACCCTTGTTCTACCGCATGACGCTGCTCGTAGCTCAGACCGGCATGATGGAACGCTATACCCCCCTCAACACAAGAAGCGAGTTTTTTACCCATACTGGTAGACTCTTCCTCCCCCTCCAGAATAATCCTGTCCTCGTCATTGAGAACCTTCCCGGTGATGCGTTTCATCTTCGGAGTCATTCTAGTGGCTAGTGACTCTGTTGACCTACGGGCATTGACGAATACAAGGCATTGTCCCCCTTCTTTTACTGTATTTTCGATCAATGCCCATATGGGGTCCTTCCCCCCATCGATGGCAATTCTGGTATTGTCTGAAAACCATATCTCGCCGTCATAATAAACACCCTCTCGTAAAGGTATGGGCCGCCAGTCACTGCTGACTAACTCTGCGTCTAGCCACTGGGCAAGCATGTCCGCGTTGGATATGGTCGCAGATAATGCAATAATCTGCATCTCCGGGTTAATGCTGCGCAGCTTACTAAGCGCCATTTCCAGAGTGGGTCCTCTGCTGGGATCGTGGATCAGGTGCACTTCGTCAGCGATGGTAAGCGTTACCGAACTTAGCCATCTCCCATTGTGACGGAGGACGGAGTCTGCTTTTTCTGATGTGGCGACAATTATATCAGCATCGCCAAGACGGCGATCGTCAGAATCCAAGTCACCGGTAGCCACGGCCACCTTGATACCGAAGGATGAGAATTTATGAAGTTCCTCTCCCTTCTCTGAGGCCAGGGCCCTCAATGGAACGATGTAGAGTACTTTGCCCTTTTTCTCTCTGACATGTTTAAGAGCCGCGAGATAGGCTATGAGTGATTTGCCACTTGCGGTAGGTATCGCTACCACGACGTTCTTATATGAGAGAGCCAAAGGGACAGCCTCCTCCTGAGGAGGATAAAGTTTCTCATAGCCCATCTGTTTCAGGGCAGCCTTCAGATCTTCATCGATATCTAACTCATCAATAAACAAAATGAGGCACCTCTTGATAGTAAATTCCTTATGTCCCCTCCTCCTTTAAATCATATACGGGTAACGTAGAAAGGAAATACTTATTTAGAAGTCCTAATATCATATGGGTTTGAATAAGCAATGGTAGATGATATGGTAGATGACTGTGAGAAACAAGAAACTGCGGTAACTCCTATCGATGAATGGATAGAGGCTCAGGACTTCGAGACCACCGCAGACATAGACATCCCCAAGAGCCTGGCAGATCAGGTAATAGGCCAGGATAAGGCGGTGGAAGTTATTAAGAAAGCCGCCACCCAGAAACGTCATGTTATGCTGATAGGTGATCCTGGTACTGGTAAGTCTATGCTTGCCAACTCTATGGTGGAGTTTCTACCTAGAGGTGAGCTTCAGGATGTGATAGCTTACCATAATCCTGAGGACCCCAACGAACCCCGTATAAGAACTGTTCCGGCTGGTAAGGGGAAAGCCATCGTCAATGAGCAGAAGCAGGCGGCAATGGCTCAGAAGCAGCAGAGGACATCATTTCTGACAGCAATTGGGGTGATGATTATAGTGCTCTCCTTGAGCCTTTATATATTAGGAGGTATGAGAGATCCCACAATCCTGCTTATAGGTCTTATTGCGGTCACACTCCTTTATTTCATAAGCCGTCCCATGAACCAGCGTCAGGAGAACGCTCTGGTACCAAAACTCCTAATTAGTCATGACGATCCGAATATGCCACCCTTTATAGATGCTACCGGTTCACATGCGGGCGCTCTCCTGGGTGATGTAAAACACGATCCTTTCCAGAGCGGTGGCTTAGAGACCCCTGCCCATGAGCGTTTAGAAGTGGGCGCCATACACAAAGCCTCGAAGGGGGTACTTTTCATCGACGAGATAAACATGCTGCGCATGGAATCTCAACAGTCCTTGCTTACCGCGATGCAGGAAGGAAAGTTTTCCATAACCGGGCAGAGCGAGAGAAGCTCAGGCGCTATGGTCAAAAGCGAGCCTGTACCCTGTGATTTTATATTGGTATGCGCTGGCAATATGGACGCTATAGAAGGCATGCACCCAGCACTTCGCTCGCGTATACGCGGTTATGGCTACGAAGTCTATATGAACAACTCGATGGAGGACAATGACGAGAATCGCCTCAAGTTGGTTCGTTTCGTCGCTCAGGAAGTGAATAAGGACAAAAAGATCCCCCATTTCGACAAATATGCCGTGGGTGAGATAATCAGGGAGGCACAGCGCCGTGCCGGTCGTCGGGGTGAACTCACGTTGCGTCTCCGTGAACTTGGCGGTCTCATACGCGTGGCAGGCGATATAGCCCATGAAAAGGGCTCTTATATCGTCTCACGTGCGGATGTTTTAGAAGCCAAGAAGGTTGCCCGTTCTCTGGAGCAACAGATCACGGACCGCTATATCGAACACCGCAAAGCGTACAAGAGTTACGCCACAGAAGGTGCAGCTGTGGGTATGGTTAACGGCCTGGCAGCACTGAACGCTTCCTCGAATATGACGGAGTATTCTGGTATTGTTCTCCCCATCGTTGCAGAGGTGACGCCTGCTCAGACTAAGAATGGTGGCAAGATAATCGCTACCGGTAGGCTTGGAGAAATCGCTAAGGAAGCCGTGGAAAATGTCTCTGCAGTGATCAAGAAGTACACCTCATCTGACATAAGCAATTATGATATCCACATCCAATTTGTGGGGACATATGACGGCGTAGAGGGGGACTCAGCATCTATTTCTATAGCTACAGCGGTGATCTCTGCGTTAGAGGATCTTCCAGTCGATCAAAACCTTGCTATGACAGGCAGTCTAAGTGTGCGTGGTCGTGTGCTTCCTGTCGGTGGCGTGACTGCTAAACTGGAGGCGGTTGCAGAGGCAGGTATAAAGAAAGTACTGATCCGACGAGATAATGAGTACGATGTGATGATAGAGGAAAAATATCGTGATCGTCTCGAGATCGTTCCGGTGGATAATTTGAGGGATGTGCTTGACCAGGCTCTGATAGGTGGCAGCAAGAAGGAAAGTCTTCTCTGTAAGCTCTCCGGTTTGGCCATCAAACCGATAGCATCCCCCACACCCTAAACCTTTTAATTGAATTTCTTTCTTCAATACTCATACCCCTCTTAGTATGCTGGTAGCATCTCTTGGATATAGAATGCATATTTCTGCAATTGGTAAGCCAGATGCAATGAAGTGAGGACCGCCGTTTATCACAGTAAGCGGGTTTTGTAAGGTCGCATCCTGTATCATGTGTTGTATTATGCTATAAACAGGGATGAGAGTGTAGAACGCATTGCTCATCCTGAAAGATTTCTAAAGGAAGACAACTATGAAGTGTACGGCAAGACTTGTTTCGGAAAGAGATTGAATAGGAGCGATCAGAATGAGGGGTAAGTTGTCGGTAATTGGTTTTGGCCCAGGATCTATAGATTATATGACTATGAAAGCCATAAAGGCCATAGAGCATGCAGATATTGTAATAGGCCATACGACATACGTAGACATTCTGCGTCAGCCGTTTCCTAATAAAAGCTATAGGGCTGTCGATACAATGGAAGAGTTAGAGGAACATTGCAGAATAGCCGTTAAAGACGCCCAAGAAGGATGGAATGTAGCTATAGGTAATAGCGGAGATTCAGGCATTTATGGGATAGCCGGGATCATATATCAGGTTGCAGAGGAGATGGATGCAGACGTTGATATCGAGGTCATACCAGGGATAACCGCCGCGTTTGCAGCAGCATCCATTTTAGGTGCCCCATTGATGCACGATACCGCTCTGATAAACCTATTTGATTGGATAACTCCCTTGGACATAATCCTTTCCCGTATCGATGCGGTGGCGGCCTCGGATATGGTGATATGCCTTTACAGTCCTAAAAGCATAAACCATCCAGACAATCTAGATAAGGCAACGGACGTCATCATGAGGTATAGAGATCCTGAGACGCCAGTAGGAATCGTCAGAAATGCCGGTAGGCATGACCAATCACATATTATTACCACATTGAACATGCTTAAGGAGGCTGATGTGGATATGTTCGCTACTGTCATTATCGGGAACTCGCAGACCTTTGTATCCAATGGTCGAATGATAACCTCACGCGGGTACACACCGTAATAATGAGGTAAGCTTTGCCCTCTTTTCAGGAAAAAATAAGGATCCAAAAGGATCCTTATTCAGGCACATAAATCGCCCCTCTCCTTTTTAGATGTCTATACTCAACATTGGGTTGGGGGTATTGGGTTCATGAGGTTTTTCAAGGTTATGCGCGCCCTCCATAATCAACTCATATACAGTTATCGATAGCAGAGATTATGATCGAGAAGAACTAACATTTCCATTTGGGTCAGTGTGGTCAGATCAGAGAGGCCATCATAGGTGTATATGATGATAGGTCTCTGAGTATTAAGCCATATGAAATTCTGCGACTGATGTATCAGCCAAAGTACAAGCAAGATACTTATTATTGATAATGAATACAGAGACAATGACCAATAGGCAGGCCAGCACTTCGTTAATCATAGGTAGGTTCCAGCCATTTCACAAGGGGCACCTTCAGGTGATATCTAAGATCGCAGCCGAATGCGATCAGCTGATCGTTGGTATAGGGAGTGCTCAGTACTCCCATACTCTTGATAATCCCTTCACAGCTGGCGAACGGCATGCCATGATATCCGAATCGTTGAGGGACGCCGACATAAACAACATATATTTGGTGCCAGTGGTGGACATTAACCGTTACTCCACATGGGTCTCCCATGTGGTCTCCATGGTACCCCCTTTCGGTATCGTTTACAGTAACAATCCTCTTACCAAAAGATTGTTTCATGAAGCCGGTTATGAAGTCAGAGGAGCGCCGATGTTCAATCGTAGCGTGTATTCCGGCACAAAGGTCAGGGAGAAGATGCTCCATGGCAACGGTTGGGAGGAGTTGGTACCGCCAGCTGTTGTGGAGATTGTGCAAAGAATAGACGGAGTGGGAAGACTGAGAGAATTGGCGGGGATGGAATGAGCGTCGAGAGAGTACTGGAATTACTGACTGAACAGAAAAAGAGTATTGCTATAGCGGAATCATGTACTGCTGGATTGGCATCTTTCCTATTGACATCCATTCCCGGCGCATCCTCTTCTTTTAAAGGGGCGGTGGTCGCCTATGCTAACGATATAAAGACTGAGATATTGATGGTCGATCCGGTCGTCCTGCTAGAGCGGGGCGCTGTCAGTGAGGAGCCGGCCATAGCCATGGCAAAAGGTATAAGAGGACTCATGGGAGCCGATATCGGTTTGGCCATAACGGGTATTGCCGGACCCGGGGGTGGCACCGAGACAAAACCGGTAGGTCTCGTTCATATGGCCGCAACCGATGGCAAACTATTAGTTACTGAACGTCGGCGGTTCCCTGGTGAAAGAAATGAGGTAAGGAATGCGGCCGCTCAGGCGGCCCTTGATCTAACGGTCGAACTTTTGGAGATGGAATGAATGCCCCTTGGAAACAGAGAATGTGAAGAAGATTGGCTTAAAAAGATAAGGACCAGACAGCTGCGTTATTCGCGACAGATACCTTTTGCTATGATGGGTGATGGTGGGCAACAGACATTGTTGGAGTCAAAAGCATTGATCGTTGGCTTAGGGGGCCTGGGTTCGATAGTGGGAAGCTATTTAGCCGCAGCAGGGGTAGGGCATCTCACTGTGGTAGACGATGATGTGGTTGAGGTGAGCAATCTCAACCGTCAGTTTATTTACGGTGATGCGTTGGGTAGGCTTAAGGCAGAGGCCGCGGCCGACTTTTTCAGAAGGGTCAATCCACAGATATCGGTGGAGCCTGTGAGCCGCAGTATCCAGGACGTCGATCTACCATGGGATATGTTTGACGTAGCATTCGATTGTCTTGACAATAACGAGTCCCGCATGGTCCTCAATGAAAGATGCTATGAAGCAGGCGTCCCATTAGTGCATGCGGGAGTTGACGCCATGCAGGGGCAGGTCTTTACATCCATACCTAATGTTACTGCCTGCCTGCGCTGTATATTACCAAAGGGACGGCAGGACCGCATACCTGTCTTCGGTCCTGCAGCAGGGGCTGTGGCCTCGATACAGGTAAGTGAGGGCATTCGGGTCTTATTGGAGCGTTTCCCTCCGCTCACAGGGAAAATGCTCTTGATCGATCTGTCTGATTATTCCTTTCAGACTTTTGAGGTCAGACGTGCGGAGGACTGCCCTGTCTGTCATCATTAATTAAATTTCTGTTGTGGTAAGGGTCCTGAATTTGATTGTGAACGCGAACGGAGAAGGCACATACCTCGGAAAGGTGTTGCACGGTAATGTTTCGTTGACATCAGCAAAATGTAAGGGAAGTCATA
>DUKW01000134.1 GCA_013329105.1 Candidatus Methanomethylophilaceae archaeon
TCTGATCAGAAAATAGGCTTTCTATCATCAGCCCCCAAATCATATACGGCCTGGTATATCGCTCCCGAGGAATAGCCCTCTGTCTTGTCTTTACCAATCAGCTCCGGTTCCTTTTCAGCTGTGATCACCAATTTGAAACGCTGCGGTTGGCCACGAAAACTAACCATCGGCTGATCTGTGACTGCCCTGACCTCACGTACAGTGTTGGTATATGCCTGCAACTCCTCTGCCGGAGTGTCTTCGGGAAGCTGAAAGATAAAAGCATGAACATCGAGTTCCGTATTGTAGAAGTTGGTGAGTTCAGCTATATCAAATAACCGTTCCAGTATCTCACGGCGCCGGCCCTCGCCGGCCAATTCCAGCATCCTCTCCTTCCAGTCCTTGCCCATACGGACCAGCGTCGTATCCTTTCCCAAGACCTGCCACATGGTTCCCTCATTACATTATTGATAATAAAATTGACCTCTGCCCGGTTCAAATCCATCAAAAGAGTCTTTGCATAAAGTCTCGGAAGAACGCAAAGCATGCGCCACACAGACAGCCCTAACGGTCTCTGAGACGTCATGAGCACGGATGATGTCCGCGCCGTTGATAGCAGCGACAGCGGCAGCCACCAGACTCCCTTCAAGACGATCGCTCGTCTCTGTCCCTAATATTTTACCAATGAAACTTTTTCTTGATGCACCTGCAAGGATCGGCAAACCCAGAGCACGGAACTCAGCCAGGCGACGGATAAGAGCTAGGTTATGCTCTAAAGACTTACCGAAACCAAGGCCGGGATCAATGATGATCTGTGAGGGGGCGGCACCTGCATCAAGAAGAACTTCCTTTCGTTCATAAAGGTATTTCATTACATCATGAACCACATCATCATAATGTAGCTCATTCTGCATATCTTTAGGGGTTGCTCTCATATGCATTATAACTGCGGCAACACCAGTACTCGCTATAAGCTCCGGCATGCCTTCTTCTCTCAGACCTGAGACGTCGTTTACGATTAACGCCCCGCGATCGATGGCCTTTTCCGCTACCGCAGGTTTACGAGTATCCACCGATATTGGTATGTCTAGAGTGCTCGCCAATGCTTCCACAACCGGGAGTACTCTTTCCATTTCCGTCTGAGCATCGACGTAATATGAGCCGGGGCGGGTGGATTCTCCACCTACGTCAATTATGTCTGCTCCCTGCTCAGCCATCTCTAAACCTCGGTCAATGGCTCTTTTTGTCTCCAGGTAGCGCCCGCCGTCCGAGAAAGAATCGGGTGTGACGTTGAGAATTCCCATCACCAAAGGCCTGGAGTAAGTGATCTCCTTCCCTTTCGAGACAGTCGGTTTCGTGGGAGAGCCCAGATTACTGATCGCGGTCATTATCTCTCTCCGGAGTGTTTCCCCAAGATGATTTAATGACTCTTCATTCAGAGGAATATAAATACCGCCTTCACGACGATATTCCCGAAGTTCCGGAAAATCTTCCAAGTTCGCATCTGCTTCCATTATGGCATAACCGGAGGCGATGTGTATGAAAGTACTCATAGAAGCGCCTCAACCAAGTCTGTGAGATCCATAACTTTCGTGCCAAGCTCAGCCGAGCGGAGATTCGTCACGCAAAAAGGACAGGCTGTGACGAGAAGATCAGCATCAACTTCTCTCATCCTTGCCTCAGCCATACGCTTTGCTGCCTCAGGATATGCAGAGCGCACACCGCCGCCGCCGCCGCAACATAACGATTGTTCGCGGTTATGCGGCAGCTCCACCAGAGATGCCCCCGGTATCATTTTTATAACCTCTCTAGGAGCATCATAGACACCGGAATGACGACCTAGATGACAAGGATCATGGTAAGCTATGCGCTTCTCGCAGGGACGCATCTGGAGATCCTTGGATGCCAGGTACTCCGACATGTGCAAGACTTGAAATGGGACATTCACATGCTGGGGATATTCCTCCTTGAACATCCTGTAACAGCCGGCACAGGAAAGAACGAGCGTTCCTACACCTAGAGAAACTATGTGATCCACATTGTGTTGCATCTGCTGCATAAGCTCCTCATCACTGCAGCCTATCCTCCCCATCACACTACCGCAACAGATTTCATCGAGGACCGTAAAGTCCTCTTCTAGTTTACGAAATATAGATAACGCCGCTTTTGCGGTGGAGGTGTTGCGGTATGTGGCGGTGCAGCCAGCAAAATATGCTATCTTTGCAGGATGTGGCTGCATACCCAATGTCTCCGGTGCCGATAGGGTCTCACCATATGGGTTGCCGCACTCTTTGATATTGTTGACAATCTCTTCATGCTTAGAAAGCATATAGCCTGAGGCGACCAGATCACGCCTGGCCTCCTCCACTAGACGCACCACATCCACATTGGAGGGGCATCGCCGAGAACAGTCCTTACATGTGGTGCACGTGTAAAGAGCCTCAATTACGTCCTCATCCGGCTCCAGGTCTCCTTGAACAAGCCCGTATGAAATGATCACCCTCCCTCGGGCAGCACGGGTATCCCACACCGCTTCCTTATACGAGGGGCATACGCTCTTGCAGAACCCGCACATGGTACAGGTAAGCATTGCCTGCTCCATATTCTTCAACCGCTCGGCCCTAAAATCTGTCATTTGTGTATCACCTTAGGTATCGTCATGCATCCGTTGGTCAATACCAGCACCCGACCGTCAGGATGGATCTGCATGGCCGCTTCTAACGCTTTTTCCAACGAAGAGAATGGACTCATATGAGCGGTCTCGACGATCCGTGGATCCAGATCCGTCACTGCAAATATCTTTGCTTTGGCGGCAAGCTCTGCGATCTTGGCTGCCTTATGATCCCCGAGGCTGTATCCTCCATCAAGGCTCTCCAATACCTGTAGCGGATCCTTGGAGCAAGATAGCTGGGTGAGGAAGGCAGGGTGACCTACTCCCTCCCGACACGCAGACAGCAAGATGATGACTCCTCCATCTTTCAGCGCCCATTTGCCGTTGTCAAGGGCCTTCTGTGACTGATAGAGATCTACATCCATGGGATAAGACGCAGCGGTGATCACAATCTCCGCTTTTTCCGGTATAACTACGGAGAAGACCTCATCCGACCATCTTACAGCCTGTCTGAAGGCCCGGTCCAGATCGCCAGCTACCACATGGTATATGCGATGATGACGGTCCAGAACCGCCTGTATCGAGAAAATTTTCTTACCTCTCAGAGCCTGCAAAGCGTCCATCATATCCTCATGAACGGGGTTACCTTCCAAGATTAGAGCCTGAGCCGAGGGGCTCATCGCCAAACGATGGTTGGCCTCAATGGTTCGATAGGAAGCCACACCTGGGAGAAGTGATTTCCTGCCCCCAGTATAGCCGGCGAAGTAATGCGGCTCAACAGACGTGATGATAATAAGGCGGTCGGCATCCAAAGCCATGCGGCTGATCTCCATAGGGGTTCCGTTTCTAGATACACCGAGATACACCATATCATCAGCGATCGAGTCATGGGAGTGTATAAGGTCATATATCTCGTCATAAAAAGGACCGAAGATGAAACGGTACTCCTCATCTGTAGGAGGCCTATGAGTTCCGGTAGCAACAAGGAAACGGGCCTTGCGCAGGTTCATCCTCTCCGACAGTTTACTCAGAACCGCTGCTGTAGGGGTAGGGCGGGTGCCGTCGTTGACGATGAATACGATATTTTCTCCCCCTTCGATGAACTCCTCTAAGCTTACGCCTCCGAGGGGTGCGTTTAGAGCGCGCGATATCTCTTCGCCGGGATCGCAGGTCTCAACCTCGTTTGGGCTAAAGACCCCTATCAGCCTATCGTCATCAATCTCCGCAGTCTGCGAAGCGCCTGCATAAGGTATCTCCACTTTCATTTGTCTCTTCGAGAAAGACAATGCTCAGACGTTTTTAACGTTTTAGAATCCACGCCCCTTCTTCCAAGAAAGTGTTATCATCGAGCACGTCACTGACAGTGACATGGTCAGATTGGGCCAACTGGGAGAGAGGGAAATAGTTGCTAAGATCCTAAGTTCTTTAAGACCGCCCCCCGGCCTGGGTCCAGGTGATGATGCCGCGGCGATCGATCTCTGCGATAGATGGCTGGTGGTAAGCTCAGATCTGTTGGGCTTCACCACACATCGTCCCCCTGGAACATCATGGGAGCGTATGGGTTGGATGGCTGCCGCGGTCAACTTTAGTGACATCGCCAGCATGGGCGCGGAGCCAATAGGCTTCATCGCCTCTCTTGCTCTTTCTTCCGAGATGGAGCTCTCCGATCTCATGGAGATGGTTTCAGGTATGGACCAATGCGCCGAGTTCTGCGGAACGCATCTCATAGGTGGTGATACGAAACAAGGCCCAGGGTTCATCTCCGGGACCGCCTTAGGGTTGGTACCCAAGGGAGAGATGCTTACCCGTTCCGGAGCCAAGGTAGGAGATCTGGTAGC
>DUKW01000022.1:0-2506 GCA_013329105.1 Candidatus Methanomethylophilaceae archaeon
CAAAGACCGCGAGATTAAATATCACCTCGTTTTTGAATTTAACCATAACGTAATCTATAAGTATAAGTTATCACATCCCTTTGAGCTGACGATAGATAAACCTATCGTCAACGGGTGAGTCTTATGGATTTTCTGGGGGAAGTTACAGCCATCACCCATGAGGGGCTCCTTATAGTACGGGGCGGAGGCCTTCCTGACGGCGGCGATACCGTCTTCGACGGCCGCAAACGAAAGATTGGCAAGGTCAAAAGGGTCTTCGGCCCCGTCGACAGACCGTATGTGACCGTCATTCCCAGTGACAAGTCCATTCTCACCAAGATCATCGGTCGCAAGACCTACTTCCAGGGGGAAAACCGTTATGCAAAAGGTAAGAGAGGGAACCGAGGAGATCGAAAGATGTCCGGAGTGCGGGAGCAGACACCTCGTTCGTGACTACGAACGTGGGGAACTGCTCTGCGAGGACTGCGGCCTGGTTATCGACGACCAGTTTATCGATCAGGGGCCGGAGTGGAGGGCTTTTGATGTTGAGCAGGGAGAAAAGAGAGCACGTACCGGTGCTCCGATGACGTATACCATACATGACAAGGGACTTTCTACAGAGATCTCCTGGAAGAATAAGGACTCCTATGGAAAGAGCATTCCGACACGCAACCGCGCCCAGCTATACCGCCTGAGAAAATGGCAAAGGAGAATCCGCGTATCCAACGCCACAGAGAGGAACCTCGCCTTCGCGCTCTCAGAGCTGGACCGCATGGCCTCAGCCATGGGCCTGCCCCGCAATGTAAGGGAGACGGCAGCGATGATTTACCGCAAGGCTGTCAACAAGAACCTCATACGCGGGAGGAGTATTGAGGGTGTCGTAGCTGCCTCGCTCTACGCCGCCTGCAGGCAGTGCGGCGTGCCGAGGACACTTGACGAGGTTGCGGCATCCAGTCGTGTGGGGCGCAAAGAAATCGGCCGTACCTACCGTTTCATGACCAGGGAACTAAAACTGAAACTCATGCCCACTAAACCCCAAGACTACGTGCAGCGCTTCTGCAGTGAGCTGAAACTGAGCGGTGAGGTGCAAAACAAGGCGGCAGAGATCCTTAAAGATGCGTCGGACAAAGAGCTCACTTCTGGGCGCGGCCCCACAGGGGTAGCCGCGGCGGCGATATATATCTCCTCCATCCTCTGCAACGAAAGGAGGACCCAAAGAGAGGTGGCGGATGTCGCCGGTGTCACGGAAGTCACCATACGTAACCGCTACAAAGAGCTGACGGAAAAACTGGGTATAGAAATTCAGCTCTGAGCGGCCCACTAACCTTTTCATTATTATTTTCACCCTTTCCCTTTTCTAAAAGGGTGATTTTTAATTTTTATGGAGTTATTCTTAAAATTTAACGGATATTTTTATATAGAAGAACTATTACTTAAATACCAATGCCACGTGATGAGCTTATCGAGAATACCAAGAAGATCCTGACTGCCGGAGGGTTTAGGGTCTCCGAGCCCATCAATATGCGTAGCATCAGTTTCGACATCATCGCCCGCCGTGACGACAGGCTGCTGATCATTAAGATTCTCAGCAACATTGATGCCTTCTCCCGCGAAAACGCCCAGGAGATGAAGGTCCTCGCCACGGCCCTTGAGGCCAGCCCCCTGCTGATCGGAGAGCGCTCTAGCTCGGGGAGTCTGGAGACTGGTATAGTCTATTCGAGGTTCAACGTACCAATTATATCCACGGAAACGGTGGCTGAACATATCTTAGAGGAGGTGCCACCTTTAGTCTTCGCCGCCCCGGGCGGTCTATATGTACACCTAGACAGCGATCTGCTACACAAAGCGAGGGAGGAACGTTCCATAAGCCTAGGCACTTTGGCAGAAATCGCCGGCGTGTCCCGGAAAGCGATACAGATGTACGAGAGCGGCATGGGCGCCATGGTCGAGGCCGCCCTGAAACTGGAGGAGTTCTTGGGCGTGCCCATAATCAAAGCCCTCGATCCGTTTAGGTATGAGAGGGATGAGAGTGTCGTTGCCTGCGAGATCTCGCGCGGCGATAGGACCAATGCTCCGGCGTTCAACCTGCTTCTGAATCTGGGCTACTCTATCATACCGGTAAAACGTAGTCCATTCGAGGCGCTCACCAAGGATACGAAACTGGTCATACTGACCGGCCTTGGGAACGATGAAACAAAGCTCGAAGAGAAGGCCATGGTCGTGAGCGACATATCTGTGGTCGCCGGCCAACATTCGGTAATCTTCATGAAGCGTCTGAGGAGCAGCGAGAGCATCGGCAGTACCGCACTCATCGGGGAGGAGGAGCTGAAGAAAATCGACGAGCCGGATAAACTGCTGGAGCTGGTATTCAACCGGAGCCGTATCGATGATTGAGATGGAGATCGGAGAGACCGGAGTCACAATCTTTCCAGCCGTCAGAGGTCTTGTCAACGACGGCCGTAAGATAGAGGAGCTGTTGCGATCGAACGGTTTCGATGCTGTGGGTGTATCCGTCTCGCCTGAGGAG
>DUKW01000022.1:2559-4702 GCA_013329105.1 Candidatus Methanomethylophilaceae archaeon
CTGTGGGTGTATCCGTCTCGCCCGAGGAGCTTGCCGGTCTGCGCTATATGCCGACGCAGAAAGCAGAGCATGATCCTCTTGGGGAGGCATATACTATCCTCTTAAGCAATTTCGGTGATGTGTCCTCCCCGCCGCCCTGCTTCTCTGCCGCCGTCGATACTGGCGACAGAATGGGCATTCCCGTTCTGCCGCTGGACATGAATGATGATCAATACACGGAGCTCTACTGCGAGCTCGTGGGCATCAGGGACATGCTACGGGAATCGAGGATATCTAAACGCATACGGAGGATGCGCTTTGATGTCAGCGACGCCCGTTCTTTCGTATACGACTGGGATCGGCGAGTTAATTCCCCCAAGGGGTTCCGTGCTTTGGAAATGAAGAGAGAGGAGCACATCGCTGAGCGCATCGCCGATATGGCCCGCCTCTACCGGAAAGTGTTGGCAGTGGTGGAAATGGAGCGCAGCGACGGTGTCGTCAATTTCCTTACGGGAAAATAACTCAGAATTCCACGCCGCGGCGGGCCTTTACGCCTCTGTCATAAGGATGCTTGATTTTCTTCATCTCCGTGACGTAGTCTGCCTTTTCCACCATGGCTGGATGAGCGTTCTGTCCCGTGAGAACCACTTCCACATTCTCTGCTCGGGAATCGATGACCTCGATCACGTCGTTGACGTCCAGCACACCGAAATCGGTGGCGATGTTCATCTCGTCGAGGATCACCAGGGAATAATCGCCGGATGACAGCACCTGCCTGGCATGAGCCAGACCCCTCTCGGCTGCCTCTACGTCAGCAGGGCGGGGCTTTTTGTTGAATAAGAATTGCCCACTGCCGTATTGATAAAGATCTATACCCTCCAGACGTTCAATGGCCAGCGCCTCACCGTATTTGTCCCCTTTCTTCAAGAACTGTATTATACAAACCTTACCGCCACACCCCCAGGCCCGGAGGGCCAGGCCGAAAGCGGCAGTGGTCTTCCCTTTACCGGCACCGGTATAGACGTGTATAAATCCTAACTCGTTCATGGAATCACGATACCAGAATTGCATTGCCTCTCCATCATAATTATTTATTGCTCTACGTATTGACAATCTTCCATGATAGAGACGGAGATCAAGTCCCGCTGCGACGACCACGACACGCTACGGAACGCTCTCCTGAGCATGGGTGCTGAGCCGCGGGGAAGACTGAGACAGAGAGACCTTTATCTGAGCCCCCCATGCCGGGATTTTGGTGTCAGCGATGAGGCGTTGCGCATCCGCCAGGAAGGAGAATCTGCGGTGATGCACTATAAGGGTCCGCGGCGTGCGGGCGCGGCGAAAAGTAGGGAGGAGATCGCCGTTCCGCTTGATGATACGGAAAACATGCTGGCCGTGCTGTGCAGGCTCGGCTTCTCGGTGTTTCATGAGGTCAGCAAGGAGAGAGAAATATTTCTGATCGAAGATTGCGAAGTGGCTCTGGACAACGTTTCTGGTCTGGGAGAGTACGTAGAGATAGAGTTTATAGGCAATGGCGATGATGGAGAAGAAAGGGTGTTGGAACTGGCGAAGAGACTGGGACTGAAGGAAGACGAAAGACGCTCCTACTTGGAACTGCTGCTCTCAGGTGAGGGGGATGCCTGAGTACAATTACTGTCCCCGCTGCGGCAGCAGGCTTCCCCCACAAAGTACCTTCTGCCCCAACTGCGGCCTGCGTCTGGGATCTGAGATCCCTCCCTATGAAGAAAGGGCACAACAGAATGGCCTTATGGGCCTGCTGAACGCACTCGGCGCAGTCGGCGCCTTGGTGCTAGCAGTCCTCCTGACGGTAAATATCGTTCTCTCTTTCGCCATTGCTCCCGATGTGATCGCAAACATAGGGGAAATCGGCTATTACGTCTTCCTCATAGTGCCATTTATCCTCGAGCTCTTTGTCGTCTACGGCTATGGTGCGGTGATTATATACCTCGCTGTCATGGCTATACTGGTAGCCTCCTGGGTCTTGCTACTGAAGAACTCGCGTACGCTCGGCAGGGAGCTGGCTGGCGAGGTGGACAAGAAACCTAGCGCTGCCTTCAGTGTGGCAACCCTTTTCGCCGCCGTGCTGTTGGTGAACTATATTGTGATATTCATCTTGGAACAGACTGGGAATACTGCAGCTGCA
>DUKW01000115.1 GCA_013329105.1 Candidatus Methanomethylophilaceae archaeon
ATCCCGGCATATTTCAGGCTTCGTATCCTGAATGGAACAACGATTTTCTTTGTTGAGGAACGCACAGGGGGAGACGTTACTAAAGAACCACCAGTCGCCGTCGCGGTACAGATAGCGATTGATGAATTCCTCCTCAGAGATACCGAGTTTTGAGGCGATGGGGGCGATCTCACGCTCGAGTATGACGATGCGTTTCTGATGACAACAGACGCCGCACCCCTCACAGTTAACACGTTCGTTAATACGCGTAGCCACTTCGTAGGCGAGATCTAAGTCTCTCCTCAACTCGGGTGTAAGAGAATCGTCAATAAGGTATTTGTCCCGATATCGTGTGGTCATCTGCGTTCCTAAACCTGTCTCTCTCTTGGATGCATAGAGATTATCGTGGAAAAATATCATAATATTTAGAGTGATGCCTCCGCCCTCGAATTTTGAGAGCTTTTTATGATCTTTGAAATGTTCATCAGACCATTTTATTAAGGGCTTAGTTTTATCCCGTTAAGAGGTTTGATGATGGAAGAGGTAAGGGAAGGACTGCTATATACTGAGACACACGAATGGATCCAGGATCTAGGTGATGGCAAAGTACGCATCGGTGTCACCGACCATGCCCAACATGAATTGGGTGATATCGTTTTCGTGGAACTTCCTGAGAAGGGAAAGGAGATAAAAAAAGGGGAGGAAATGGGAGCGCTGGAAAGCGTCAAAACCGTTGAACCTGTATATACGCCGGTGAGTGGGAAAGTCTTGGCCGTCAACGAGGCGCTCGAGGATCGCTCCGAATTGATAAATCAATCACCATACGATGAGGGATGGATGATCGAGCTCGAGCTAGTCGACGCCTCCGAGTTGGAGACACTTCTAGATAGCGATTCCTATACCAAACTTCTGGAGGGTGAGGCCGGAACGGGTTAAGCCCCCGCCTCCTCGGCTGCCTTCCTGCATTCACAGTCTCGCACCGTGATGCGTGGCAGCGCTCCCTCGAGCAACTTGGAGACTTTGTGAAGATTTTCACTCATTGTCTTCAGAACCATTGACAACTCTACCGGTTCGTCCTTCCATACGTCGTAATCGGTGACCATGGCAAGACTGCAGTAACATATCCCCATCTCCCTGGCAAGTTGACATTCCGGCACAACGGTCATGCCTATGACGTCGGCGAAGTTACGGAACATTTTGCTCTCGGCTCTTGTAGAGAAACGCGGTCCCTCTATACAGACATAGGTTCCGTGATCATGCATCGGTATGCCTTGTTTTGAAGCCTCTTCACTGAAGACAGAGTTCATAGCCTTACAGAAGGGATCAGGAATGCTGATGTGTACCGTTTTGGGACCGTTAAAAAAGGTATAATCCCTGCTCTTAGTGAAGTCTATGAACTGGTCCACAATCACTATCTCACCCGGGTGATAGTTTTCCTGTAGAGAACCAACGGCACAGGGGGAGACGATAGCGTTCACACCAAGCTCCTTCATAGCCCATATATTGGCATGGTACGGCACCCTGTGTGGAGGAAATTCATGGCCCTCTCCATGCCGTGGTATGAACGCCACATCGACGCCATACATCTTGCCCAACAATATCGAACCGGAAGGCTTGCCATAAGGTGTCTCCATGTCCAATTTCCTCTCGAGGTCGAATCGCCCCGGATCGTAAACGCCGGAACCGCCTATAATTCCTATTCTGGTGACCATGCCGGTTTATAGGGTTATTATTATAAGGGATTTCATAGCCGTCTCAGAATTTCCGCCGGCGCATCGTTGACGGCACAACTCGCCAACTTTTCGCTGAGACCGGCTCCAAGGGCCACGGTCATAGCTCTTCTTTCGTCCATGAGGTCCTCGGGAGCGTGGGCATCTGAGTTAACCACCATTCGCGCTCCGTAACTGGAAGCCAGGCGTGCAACATGCCCATTGCTCAGACTATGCCCTCTGCGACCGCTTATCTCCAAGGTCACATCATTTCGAGCAGCCTCTTCAACATCCTCCTCGATGATTAATCCTGGGTGAGCAAGTATGTCCACCTCGGGATTCCTGACGGCAACAGCGTTCGTGCCAGGTGCGACGGGTTCAGTTACCGTTTCCCCATGGATGACGATGATCTCCGCCCCCAATTTCCGGGCACGCTTCACCAGTCCGTCTATCTGTCGAGGTGGTACATGGGTGATCTCCACACCCGGTATCAGGCGCACATAGTCCTCGCTGAGCTCCGCCGCGCGTACTGCCATGGTTACGGCCTCCTCTATATTCGTCATGTCAACATGGTCAGTTATTGCAAGGGCCTCATGACCGATCGCCATGGCTCTCGCCGCGAGTTCGGCTGGTAAGAGCTCCCCGTCGCTGATTAGGCTATGGGTGTGAAGGTCATACCTCATTTACGTCTCTCCGCAAGTTTTCTGAACGTCGATTCCAAGGGCATGTCGACGGCTACCAGAGCCACAAGTACGTGATATATCAGATCGGCTAGCTCCCATGCCATCTCTTCTTCATCATCATCCTTGATCGCGAGGGCAAGTTCCCCCGCCTCTTCAATGATCTTCTTGCACATGAGTGTCTCGTTGTTCATGAGACGATTGGTATAGCTTGCTTCCTTGGGATTTTCCCTACGGTCCTTGATTACCCTTAGTAAATCAGGTATGATTTTCATCGTTCCTAGGGGGTCGCCCTCTACGACTTCGTAGAAGCAGGTAGGCTCACCCGTGTGACAGGCCACTCCTACCTGCTCCACCCTCACTAGGAGTGTGTCCCGGTCGCAATCGGTCTCGATTGACTTTATCTTTTGAACATTACCGGAGCTCTCACCCTTGTGCCATATCTCCTGACGGCTGCGTGACCAGAAATGGGTCTCACCCGTTTCCATCATAAGGTTCAGCGCCTCTCGGTTAGCCCAGGCCACCATGAGCACTTCGTTGGTGAGATAGTCCTGGACGACAACAGGTATCAGTCCATCTGGGTCATATCTTAGTTCAGTCATCTGACGAGAACCCCCTGATCACGCAGATATTCTTTGACCTCCTTCACTGTATGCTCCCCATAATGAAATATAGATGCTGCCAGTGCAGCCGAGGCCTTCGTCTGGGAGAACACTTCGTATATGTGTTCTATGCTACCGCATCCCCCAGATGCGATAACAGGTATCGATACCTCATCGGCGACAGTAGCAGTAAGATCAATGTCATAACCGTTTTTGGTGCCGTCAGCGTCCATGGATGTGAGGAGTATTTCCCCCGCCCCCAGCTCCTCTACGGTTTTGGCCCATTCAACTGCATCAAGGTCCGTGGCCCTGGTGCCGCCGTGGGTGTAGACTCTCCATGAGCTGCCATGGCGCTTCGCGTCGATGGCCACCACCACGCACTGTCGGCCAAAATCCTCGGCGCAGACTGAGATGAGTTCAGGAGAGCGTACCGCTGCAGAATTGATAGACACCTTGTCTGCACCGGCGTTGAGAGCCTCTCTCACGTCATTGCGATTGCGGATACCTCCTCCTACGGTCAGAGGAATAAACAGTTTCTCTGCTGTCTCCTCTACCATGCGAAGCATGGTTTGTCTGCCCTCCTGTGTGGCAGATATGTCCAGGAATGCGACCTCGTCTGCGCCCTGCTCCTCATACGCCTTGGCAAGATCAGGAGGATGCCCCACTTCCTTAAGGTTCCTGAACATCACGCCTTTGACGACCTTACCGTCCTTGACGTCCAGACACGGTATTATGCGTCTTGTCAGCATTCCTTGGACCTCCTTACCCTTCCTTTTGTGCTCAACTCGTCCTCACGGATCTGCAATGCATCGTGGAGGCAGAGACCTAAGGCCTTAAAGGTTGCCTCGATTGTGTGGTGTTCATCGAAACCGCGCAATACCATGACGTGCAAGGTCATTCCAGATGCCATGGCAAAGCTGCGCAGGAAGTGTTGGTACAGGTTGTCAGGGCAGTCAATATCCACATACGGTCTGTCAGCGAGATCCGCTGTCACCGATACCAGAGCATCGTCCATAGCCACTGTTTGTGAGGACATTCGCTGGACGGGTGTCTCATCCATCGCTTCCCTAAGAGCATGACCAAGCACAATGCCCACATCCTCTATCAGATGGTGAACGTTATCTCCTTTGGCTCGAAGTTCGATATCCATGCCAGAGTATCTTCCTAGAGTTTCCAACATATGAGTAAAAAAACTCTCCTCGCACCGGATGTCTTCCACACCTCCTCCGTCGATGTCCAACGAGAGTTTTATACATGTCTCTTTGGTCTCACGGGAAATAGTCGCGCTCCTGTTCATAAGGCCCACGGCTGCCAATACGTTTCTCATTATGTAATCTTTTACACTACCAACAGAAAAACAGCGCTTTCTCAGTAACCCATAGGTTAATAAGAAAATAACTTAGAGACTTATTTAAGTCACCAAGAACGTATAATGAATGGAGGTTGATATAAAGTGAAAGGGGTCCTTTGCGTTGACAGTGAAGGGGATTTTCAGGAGATGAAAATATCTTTGAGGGGCCTCAACATATCCGAGACCGCTCTCACCGAAAATTCTGAGAAGATTTTGTTTGTCAGGGATGTTGATGTTGTGATGACCGATTACAAGATGCCTGGAATGGGCAGCGTCGAACCGCTCAGAAACCTATGTGTAAGAGGCAGTGAGATTCCCTCTATGCTTTTCACAGACAAAGGATGCGGGGGGGGGGTCGATATACTAAACAGCGACATCGACCTTTGCCTTCAAGGAAACGCACCGCAAACTCAGTTTGCCGAGATGACACATATAGTAAACGCTACAGGTCGGAGAGAGTCGAAGAAGTTGAAGGGTAGCTCAGAGACAACAAAGAGAAATGAAAAAAAGTCTCTAAATAATGAGATCGCAGATACCTTAAATGGTACCGCGAAGGAAAGTGAAAAGGCGCCTGAAAGAGTACCTAACCTGCATGATATCGTAGAGAACCTCCCTGATCCCACCATGGTTGTAGATAAGGACGGTAAACTGATCGCATGGAATAAAGCGATGGAGGAGCTGACCGGTGTTCCCAAGTCGGAGATACTATGGCGAGGAGATAATGAATATAGTATTATCTTCTACGGTTACAGGAGACCTACATTGGTGGACATAATATTGGGTAATAGTGAAGGCGCAGAGAAATATTACAGCAACCTTAAACGGACAGGTGACACAGTCGTTGCCGATTATGTTATGCTCACGATCAGTGGTAAGGAGATTTGGGTTTGGGCCGCCGCGCGTCCCCTTGTAAACTCAGAGGGGGAAGTCATCGGTGTAATTGAGACGATAAGAGATATCACGGAAAGAAAGATGATGGATGAAGCTCTCCGTCGCGCCAACCGTCAGCTCAATCTGTTGACAAACGTGACAAGACACGATATAATGAACCTTACCACGGCATTGGGCGGTTATTTGGAATTGATGAGGGATCATGATGAATTCCGGACAGATGAGCAGATCTCTCGCCTTATTGATATCGTTGAGCGTATCAATTCGCAGATAAAATACACAACCTTTTTTAATAATATCGGGGCCTCTAAGCCGCAATGGCAGAATGTAAAAGAGATTCTGCCGCCCCCCTCGGAATTCGGAGGCGTGCATTTCGAAACTGATGTAAATGATGTGGAAATCTTCGCGGACCCCCTTTTAAGTAAGGTGTTCTATAATCTTCTGGATAACTCGCTGCGACACGGAGCGGGTGTAAGTCGAATCACTCTCAGGAAGGAGGAAGACGATAATGGTCTCAGGCTCAGATGGGAGGATGACGGTATGGGCATTCCCGCTGAGGACAAGGAACGAATCTTTGAGCGAGACATAGGCCGCAATACCGGCTTAGGTCTCTTTATCTCCCGCGACATATTATCGATCACCGAGATACGTATATGGGAAGAAGGAGAGGAGGGCCAAGGCGCCAAATTTGTTATCTTTGTGCCCAAGGAACGATATAGGAGCGCAGTCTAGGTGATCAATCTACGTAGCTGAATCTTAAACCGAAGAGCTCGCACTAAAGATCCATGGCGTCTTCCATTCCCATGGGCGGAGCACTTCTTTGTATATGGCAACACCCACAACGGCCGCCATAGCACCCGCCTCTTCTAGCAGCTGGATGTCCTCAACACTGCTCACACCGCCTGATGATATCACAGGATGAGGGCAACGGGATATGAAATCGGTTGCGGCATCGGTATCGATACCTTTTCCCTGTCCTTCAACGTTGATATTGGTGTTAAGGACGGCTGCCAAAGGCATGTCGCTGATCCTGTCAAAGATTTGATCCAGACTTATAGGTGCGGTCTCACGCCATCCTTTGATGGCAATATTCCCGTCCTTGACGTCAAGTGCCAGTATTATGCGGCCGGGGTATCTCTCGGTAAGGGACTCGAGCCAATCGGTTTCCATGATCCCGCGTGTGCCTATTATCACTCTTTGGATACCCGCACTGATAAGGCGTGAGACCTTTTCCTCCTCGGATATTCCTCCCCCTGCCTGTATCGGGACAGTGCATGAGGATGCTATCTTGCAAATGGTATCGGTGTTATCATTCTTACCGAAGGCAGCGTCGAGGTCCACGATATGCAATGCTGGGGCTCCCTTAAGTTCCCAGCCTTTTGCAACTTCAAGCGGGTCAGGGAGGGAAAATAACTCTGTCTCAGGCACGCCGCCGACCAGCTGTACTACCCCGTGGTTCATGATGTCGACAGCCGGTATGATGATCAAAGGCATTCCTCCGCGAAAGCCACAAAATTACTAAGCACTCTGAGGCCCGACGCACTGCTCTTTTCGGGATGAAATTGGCAGCCATATGTATTTGCAATCCGGAAGAGCGATGGGAACATGCCTTCGTAATAGGTGCTTCCCACTACTAAGGATCGGTCTTCTGGGCTGGCGTAGTAGGAGTGTGCAAAATAGAAGTAACGATCATTCAGGCCCTGAAGTAGGTTATCATTTCCCTCTACCTCGTTCCAACCCATGTGGGGTACGCAGCTAGCCTGTAGGGGTACGACGCGCCCCTTAATTAGGCCTAGGCCGGGGGAGCCGCCCTCATCACTGCCCTCAAAAAGGATCTGCATCCCTATACATATGCCAAGACACGGAGTCCCCCCTTTAAGGCTGTCCACGATCTCGTCCCTAAATGGCCCCAACCTCTCCATAGTGCGACCGAAGGCACCTACACCCGGGAAAACCATACATTCTGCATCCACCATAAGGGAGATGTCCTCCACCATCTCGACGGTGGCGCCACAACGTTCCAATGCCTTCCTTATGGAGTGCAAGTTTCCCACACCATAATCCGCCAAAGAGACAATGAGACTTATTCTATCACCTCGCGGCATGCGTCAAGAAGCCGCTGGATCATTGCTTCCGTTCCCACTGTGAAACGGATGCAGTTCTCCAACCTTCGATGTGATCCGAAATCTCTGATGAGTATATTTCGCTCCCTGAGTCCCTCTACCATTTTCCGGTGATCGATGGGCGATCGGGCGAGAACGAAATTGCTCTCACTGGGGAAGCAATGGAATCCCAATTTTTCAAGGCCGTTGATCAGCAGGGGGCGGTTTCTTTTCACCATTTCAGCGGACTGCTTTATGAATTCCTGATCGCCCAGAGCAGCTATTGCAGCTTTTTCACTCAGCATATTGAGTGAATACGGTATCCTCACAGAGGTCATCATCTCCGTTACGGAAGGGTCAGCAATACAGTAACCGACACGCAACCCCGCCATCGCATACGCTTTAGAGAATGTCCTGGTGACTATGAGGTTGTCGTATTCTTTAACGAGAGGTATGAATGATTTACCGTAGAACTCGCCGTAGGCTTCGTCTATGACCACAGGGCAATCGCTCTCCATGACGATGCGTAGAAGATCCCGCTCTCGGAAGGCGTTACCGGTGGGATTATTTGGGCACGGGACAATAATCAGGGATGCGTCCGACTCTAGAATGGGATCCACATCCAACTGGAAATCATCGTCGAGATCGACAAGAACGGGAATGGCACCATTGAGATGGCTGAAATATTCGTATATTGAGTAGGAAGGATAAGGCACCGTTACCACGTTGCCCCTGTCAACGAAGGTCTTGAACAACACATCCAATATCTCATCTGAACCAGAGCCGGTCACGAAATTATCTGCGCTGAGGCCGTAGAAAGAAGCCAAGGCATTTCGTAAAGGAAGAGAGTATGTGCTTGGGTATTGGTTGAACTCCAGATCTTCTATATTCTTGAGGGCTTTGCGCGCTGCAGGGTTGGGGCCCAATACGTTGGTGTTTGTATCTAATCTCAAAAATCCGCTGCCGTTGGGACTGTAGTAGGGTTGCAGATGACGGGCGGACGAGCGCATTGCTGACCTATCCATCATGGCACCAGCCTGTCTATGGGCAGGATAAGTATGCCCTGGGCCCCCATGGATTTCAGGGTGTTCACAGCGTCATAGACCTCACTCTTGTCTATGACAACGTGTATAGCCACCATATCGTCCCGCCCAGCTATGTTCATGACTGTGGGTCCAGCCATCCCTGGAAAGAGCCTCTCCACTTCTGGCAGGTCTTTGAGCAGTATGTCGGCCATAAGGTATTTCTTCTTCTCTGCAATAAGTACGCTTTCAATCGATGAGGCAAGATCTTCTATTTCTTTTCCTTTGGCGATTATACTTTTAGGGTTGGCTATCATGACCGCTTGAGAATGCATTATGGTGGCAATTTCTACCATACGGTTTGTGCGGAGCGTAGAGCCGCTAGAAACGAGGTCCACGATGGCATCTGCCACACCGATATGCGGCGTAATCTCCGTTGCGCCTGAGACCCTTACGATCTCCACCATTTTGTCCTTGCTGGCAAAGAATTGCCAAGCGAGATTGGGGAAGGACGTAGCCACTTTGGCGCCTTCTGGAATATCCTCTAAGGTGTTCCATCCGGACGACTCAGGTACGGCTACCGAGAGACGGCAGTGACCGAAATCCAGGTCCAGAACCTTATCTACATCGAGATCGGCCTCCAGAACCAAGTCCAGGCCGGTTATGCCGACGTCGACAGTACCACTGTGTACGAATCGAGGTATGTCCTGAGCGCGTACAAACATCACCTCGAAGTCTTTGTTCTCTACGGCAGCATATAGTTTTCTATCTCCATCAACGTCCATCTCCAACCCTGATTTACGCAAGAGCTCCAGCGACCTCTCGTTAAGCCTTCCTTTATTTGGTACCGCCATTTTAAGGGTCATTGACCAATCCTCTGTGGATTCCATATATTGTCAGCCTAAAAAAGGATTGCCTCATGAAAGTAATACCCTTTTTGTGATGAGCTCCTCCGCGTCTTTAACTCTAACCAATCGCGGCACCTTGCCACATAATGCCAGTGTTCCGCCAACATTGGCTATAGCTCCTCGGACACCTGGGATGCGAGCGATGCCCCTCACCGAGTCTTTCAATGAAGCCTCGTTTTCATCCTTTACCATGTTACCGAGTGCAGTGGCACAGGCATCGGCGAGACTGACATCATTGGAGAGAACGGTACATATGTTAGAACACCCCAATGATATGGACGGTCCTATTTTAGCTGATGAGCTGCAGATTCCTTGTATATTATCTGTGGGTTCTCCCCGCACCCCCAGTCCCTTGAGAGGACCACCGCTGTAAAGACTGACGGTTAGAGGGCGATCGCAGACTAAAGCTATATCGCCGCCATTATCCACAACTGCCATCTTTGCGCCTGCT
>DUKW01000049.1 GCA_013329105.1 Candidatus Methanomethylophilaceae archaeon
GGGCCAATAACCGCTCCACATGACAATCCGATTATACAAACGTGATCCATACCTTTTCGAATTCGAGGGGCTGGTCGAAGAGATAGACGGGGAATGGGTACGTTTGGATGGGACTGCTTTTTATCCAGGTGGAGGTGGACAGGCTTCCGATCACGGCAGTATCCAGGGGATCGAGGTCACTGCCTGCGAGGAAAGAGGTGAGGAACTGTGGCATCTCGTACCAGGCCATAACCTCAAAGAAGGCGATATCGTATGGTGTAGCGTCGATTGGGAAAGGCGTTATGATCTGATGCGTGGCCATACTGCAGAACATATGCTTTTCGCTGCTCTCCAGCGTGTATGCCCTGAAATAAATCTAATCAAAATAGATATAGGAAAAGATAGAAAACGCCTGACGGTTGATAGAAGGGTAGACTGGCATACCATCCTTACGGCTCAGACAGCAGTAAACCTGGCCATAGAAAAGAACCTTACTGTAAGCCGATACGAAATACCACGACAGGATGCTGAAGAAGAGGGAATCAGAGTCAAACTCGATCGTATAGATGATAACTATGTAGAGGTCGTGGAGATAGGAGATTTTGATCGCGCCGCCTGCTCTGGCATTCATGTCATGGAGACCGGCGAACTCGAGGCTGTCTTCGTGGAGCGCATAAGCTCTGCTGGTGGTGGGGCATGGAATATCGACTTCAAAATTGGCAGAGATGCTATATACTCTGCCCTAAGACTAGCCAATATGGCATTAGAGGCTGAGGATATCCTCAGTTGCCCGCAAGAGAACCTCATCAAAACCATAGAGAATCTAAAAAATACGATGGAAAAAATGAGGCGTGCTGTTTCTAGTCTTTCTCAAATTGCCCTCTCATCATTAAAACCACGTAACATAGGTGGCCTAGAGGTATATGCTGAAATATATTACAGCCTCCCCCGAAAAGAGATGCAGGAAGCCGCAGAGAAAATCCGCAACAAAGACGGCGTGGCCATTCTAATATCTGTGGACGAACGTATTGATTTGGTATTGTCTTCAAGTGAGAGAAGTGAGGTCGATTGCCTAAAAATGATGGAAAAATGCGTCCGGCCCCTGGGCGGTTCCGGGGGCGGAAAAAGGAACTTTGCCCAGGGAAGTATACCAGACCCGTCCCTTGCTGATGATCTCTTGAATTGCCTACTGCGAGCGCTAGAGAGTTAGAAATATCAACGGTTTCAGAGTATATCTTTATCCAAACATCTTAAAATGATACATGATCACATTCCACATTAGATAAACGTCTATTATTATGACACGCACTATACGTATGTAAAGGATAGAAACCTTTTTTTAGTATTTTAATATATCAATGCCACAATGAGCCCTACAAACGAGCTGGTGACAAAAGAGGAAATACTCCAAATCATCGAGCACGAAAAAGTAAAATTCATCGAAATGCAGTTTTGCGACATACTTGGAGTCATAAAGACCGTTTCGATACCTGCTACGCTGGCGGAGAAGGCGATAAACGATGGAGTTTACATCGATGGCTCATCCATTATGGGATATACTACCATCGATGAGTCGGATATGCGGACGGTCCCCATTCTAAATTCCTTTCAGATATATCCATGGACATCCGATACCCCTTATAAGACAGCTAGGTTCATGTGCCAGATCTATGATCACCAGGGAGGCCGTTTCGCCGGTGACCCCCGCTATGTGCTGGAGAGGATGATCGATAAGGCATCAAGGATGGGGTACAGTTACAATGTTGGCCCTGAGTTCGAATTCTTCCTGTTCAAATTGGATGGCAATAATGGCCCTTTGTTGATGCCAAATGACCATTTTGGGTACTTTGATCTTATCCCTCAAGATGACGGAGATATCGTGCGTAAAGAGATCATGATGTACTTTGATGAGATGGGATACAATGTCGAGGCGGCACATCACGAGGTGGCCGATGGGCAGCACGAAGTGGACATGCGCTATACCGATGCCTTAACCGTCGCAGATAGGATGCTTACACTAAAATATGGAATAAAAACCATAGCCAAACGACATGGATTACATGCCACCTTCATGGCAAAACCCCTTTACGGCCAGAATGGATCAGGAATGCATATACACCAATCTCTTATAGATAAGGAAGGAAACAATGTCTTCTATGATCCAGATGGCAAATATCAGCTGAGTAAGGAGTGCTGTTACTATATAGGGGGCACTCTGAAATATATCCGGGAGATGACAAGTGTTTTAAACCCTACTGTAAACTCATATAAGAGACTGGTGCCTGGTTATGAGGCACCGTGCTATGTAGCTTGGGCAAACCGGAACCGCTCTGCTCTCATCAGGGTCCCTGCCGCCAGGAAAATGGGCACCAGAATAGAATTACGTAATCCAGACCCTACAGGGAACCCATACCTTATGTTCGCAGTCATGCTAGCAGCTGGCCTAAAGGGTATTGAGGATAGAGAGGTCCCGCCCGCACCTATAGAAAAAAACATATTCACTATGAACGGGGAGCAGCGTTTATCAGAGGGTATCGAATCCCTGCCAGACAACCTTAGTTATGCTATATCCTTAACCGCAGAAAGTGAACTTATGAGGGATGTTCTCGGGGATCATATCTTTGAGAATTATATCCATATTAAAAATGAAGAGTGGGACCAGTATAGGACGTTCATAACCGACTGGGAGATCAGACGTTATATGCATATCTACTGAGCGTGTCCCCGTTTTACAACCCTTTTTCTTCTTTTTTACCTTAAAAACTTTAATTAATGTTTTCGTTATCACAAAACATTATGATGCCGGGCATGGGAAAGATGAACCCTCGCCAAGTAAAGCAGGCGATGCGAAAAATGGGTATCAGGACTGAGGAGATTCCTGATGTAGAAGAGGTTATAATCCGTAAATCCGATAAAGAGATCGTCATTGAGAAGCCAGCCGTTAACGTTATGGAAATGCAGGGACAGAAAACATTCCAAATCACAGGAGAATCCTATGAAATAGCGAGAAGCAATAAGGAGATGGCCGTTGATGAGGAAGACATAGAACTGGTGATATCTCAAACGGGCTGCAGCCGAGAGGAGGCAATAAAGGCTCTAGAGAAGTGCGACGGCCAACCTGCAGAAGCCATAATAGATATCATGTCTAGGTGAATACTATGTGTCTTGCCATTCCGGGAAAGGTTGTCTCAATTGTTGGCGATCAGGCTGATATCGACTTTGGCGGTGTTATACGCAATGCGAACATAGCTATGGTAGAGGCCGATGTGGGGGACTGGGTAATAATTCATGCGGGGTTTGCAATCGAAAAACTTGACGAGGATGAGGCGCAGAAAACCCTGGAGCTTTGGAGAGAGGTTCTCGCTCAAGAAGAGAACCTATGAAACCCCATTACATTTAGAGCGAAGGGGTTAAATACAGCCTTTTGTTAACCTGTACTGGTATGACGGCCATAGCGGCGGGGTCACACCCGGTCCCATCCCGAACCCGGAAGTTAAGCCCGCCCGCGTTCCTGGCTGTACTGTGTTGCGCAAGCGCATGGGAACCCAGGGACGCCGTCAGCCAATTACCCTTTTATCGTTGCAAATAATCGATAGCGATAAGTACCCGACCCTGATTTTATTAAATAGATGTATTTATCTCTTGAGACCAGAGCAGCTCTCTTCATTGTATTCGCAACTTCGGTGGTCCTTATCCTTTACCTTCAGTTGAAATATTTCAGAAACTGGGGGTCCAAACGTATTGATGCAAAATTGGAAAGGGACGATCTTTACAATTCTATTGTCACTATAAAGGCTGTCACCCAGTCACTATTATCTAGAGGGTGTGACATTGGTAAAGCCGAAGAATTGGCCGACATGGCGGTGATCGCGTTTGATAGGCGGGATAACATTTTGGCTAGAGAGCTTTTAGATAGAGCCAAAAATGAGATAAACAACTCTAGCAAAGATATGGAGGAAAATCCATTCAGAGTCGGGAAAGTGGCGTCCGATCCTGGCCTCCCCCGACCGAACGAATCAGAGATATCGATCCAGACCCGGTTTCTGATATCCCGAGCGCTATCCATCTCTGATGATGAAAACATACTCTCTATGTCTAAGCAGGCCCAAACTGCCCTGGCAAACGGAGAGGAGGAAATGGCCCTTAGCCTGGCTTATCGCTGCAACAAATCGGCTGAAATACTGGCCTCTAATCAGGACGAACTCCGTTAACGCGGCCTGATACGTTCCAGCTTCAGTCGAAGCTATCCAAAAATTGCGATAATGATATATAGGCCCCTCATAATCGTAGAGATTGATGATTCTCATCAAGCTGGGCGGCAGTGTTATCACTGATAAGACCCGGTACCATACAGTACGTATGGATGTTCTCGAGAGGTTATGCGGTGAGATCGCAGCATCGGGAAAAAAGGTGGCGATCGTTCATGGTGCCGGTTCATTTGGACATATAATCGCTCATAAATATGATCTGGTCAACGGTTTAAAAAACGACGCCCAGATAACAGCAGTTGCTGCTGTCTCCAGAGATATGCGCGAGCTCAATCTTATGGTGCTGAACTCGCTGATCGACGCAGGTATTGCACCTATATCCATACCACCAAGCGCCTGCTTCAGGTTAAAAGGAGGGCGACTAGATATTAGCGATGTGGAGATAGTCCGCCGATATCTCGACATCGGCATATCACCAGTTCTCTTTGGAGACGTGCTTCTGGACGATGAGCTGGGTTTTTCCATATGTTCTGGAGATCAGCTAATAGCGGTTATGGCCAAGAAACTGTTCCCGGAAAAAGTTATCTTTGTCTCCGACATCGACGGTATAATGGATCGCGATCCGGCCGACCCCGCGGCCATGCTCATAAAAGAGTTGCGCCAGGATGAAATAAAGCAAAGAACATTTACATCCAAAGTAAAAGATGTCACTGGTGGAATCTGGGGAAAAATGGAGACCATGTTTGATTTATCCGCTCACGGATTAGAATGCATCTTGATAAACGGCATGGTTCCAGGAAGGTTGCAGTCCGCTTTAGAGGGTAAAGAGGTTGTCGGTACAAGGATCAGGAAAGGATAATATGATGGAAATAGGCAATCGGAAGACAGATCATATAAATATTTGCATCAACGAAAACGTCACTCCGGGGTACTGTTATTGGGATGATATCAAACTAATCCATGAAGCCCTTCCAGAAATCGACATGAGTGAAATAGACACCTCCGTTCAACTGTTCGGGAAGAGGTTAGAATACCCGTTCATCATCACTGCCATTACTGGGGGGTTCTCTGGTGCAATCAAGATCAATGAAAACCTAGCTGAGGCCTGTGCCAACCTTGGTATCGGAATGGGCGTTGGCAGCCAACGAGCTTCCCTTGAGGGGAACGAAAAGAAGAGCTTTGAGATCATCAAAGAATACGATCTCCCGCTGGTCATAGCCAATGTGGGTGCGCCTCAGTTAATAAAACAGAGAGACAAAACCGCATTCACGGCGGAGATGATAGACGAGGCCATAGAGATGGTAGATGCAGACGTGCTTGCTGTGCACCTGAACTTTCTTCAGGAACTGGTACAACCTGAGGGAGATACACGAGCAAAAGGCTGCTACGACCGCGTACGGGAGATATGTCGTGAACATAGAGTCTTGGCTAAGGAGACGGGGTGCGGGATATCTCGCTCCACAGCAGAGCGCCTAAAGGGTGCTGGTATCATAGGAATAGATGTGGCTGGAATGGGAGGAACAAGTTTCTCCGCGGTGGAAATGTACCGAGCCCAAAGGGCTGGAGACTTCTCTCGACAGAGGATAGGGGAGACATTCTTTGACTGGGGGATTCCTGCTCCCGTCTCAGTTCTATGGGCCAATGTAGGAATACCAATAATAGCCAGTGGTGGTATTAGGAATGGGCTTCATGTGGCCAAGGCCTTAAGCCTTGGTGCAAGTTGCACAGGTGCCGCCAACGTCGTCCTGAAAGAAGCGACCCTATCTGCCAATGCTGTGGAAGAGAGAATTCAGGATATCATGTCAGAGCTGAAAACAGCCATGATGCTTACGGGAGCAAAAGATGTGAGGCAAATGACTTCAAGAGAGAAGATCATTACAGGTAAATGCAAAGAATGGGTTCAGAGGTGTGAGTAAATGAATATCGGTGAGATACTCAAGATCCGGGCAAGGG
>DUKW01000046.1 GCA_013329105.1 Candidatus Methanomethylophilaceae archaeon
CCGCGTATCCTTCCCTCCAGGAATCCACGGACTATCATCCCTACGGCTTTGTCCTCATCCAAGCCGCGTGCCATGAGGTACTCGACCTGGTCACGAGCGATCTTTCCCACCGCGGCTTCATGGGTCATCTCTACATCCGGATAACTGGACTCTAGCTCAGGTACAGCTAGGGTCTTTCCCCCTTCAACCATTATCAAAGAACGACACTCTAGATGAGCACGTATGTCCTTGGCATTGCCTATAAGCCTCCCTCTGGCGATCATCTCTCCACCGAGTGTTATGCTGCGAGATACAATCTCTGCTGCTGTTTTAGGAGCATTGAGCACCACCTGGGACCCTAGATCAAGCTCTGATCCAGGATGAGATATGGATATGGTGTTGAATTTTGCAGACGCCCCCTCGCCGTTAAGGTAGCATGTGGGATAGCTCTGCACAGAGCCAGCAGGTCTCAGGATTACGTAATTGTTGACAAAACGGGAGTCCTTACCCAGCTCGACACCGGTCCTGGGCCTTACACCCGTCTGAGGCCCCCAATTATGGATCATGGAAAAATTAAGTACAGCCCCCTCAAGAAGATATATCTCTGATATTCCAAGGTGAAGGGATTCATTGGCATGAGGGCTTGTAGCACAGCCCGTTATAATATCCAGATAGCCCCCCTCCTCAACGATGATTATATTGTGTGTATACTGACTGCGTCTGTCACTATCAATCATCATGCATGTTTGGACAGGAAAATCGATTTTATGACCGGCCTTCACCCTTACAAAGTAGCCATTAGCATTTTCCAGATACGCTTTAGCAGTGTACTTGTCTTTATCTACTGGCACAGCCTTCCAAGAGTACTTCTCGAGCCAATCATATTTCTCTAACGCATCCAACGTTGGTATGATCTCTAAACCCTGCTCACGGGTACGATTATGTACTATGGCATTATCGATGTACACTAGGCTTCCTGAGCGTCCTTGCCCGTTAGGCAACACCCCAACATCCACCATCGTCCTCTTATACTCTTCAGGTGCCTTAGTGAGGTCGTCGTAGTTTTCGTGCTCTCTCTGAGCAGGAACAAATCGTTCCAACTCCAAATCTTTGCCATACGCACCCTTTTTGTTGAGTGCCGCTTCTGCTCGCGCTCTTAAAGTTTGATCATTCGGCATTTGATGCACTCTCCGTACCCCTTCTCTCGGATGTCTCGAAGTATGTCGCGTGGTCTGCCTGAGCACATTATCTGACCCCCCCTCATAACATATGCGCAGTCCGCATCGATATAGTCCAATATCTGTCCCGTATGGGTGATCACGAGGGCTGATTTATCACAGGCACCTTTTTCTAGACCGCACCTCTTTTTGCTGTAAAGAAGATTATGGATTTTCCTTCCAACCAGATCTATGCTTTCCATATCAACACCCGATTCCGGTTCGTCAAGCAGTAAAAAGCATGGATCTTGGACGGAGAGTTGTAAAAGTTCAGAGCGCTTCAACTCGCCCCCTGAGAAACCCACATTAACATCGCGCTCTAGAAAATTGACAAGTCCGAGCTCCTCTGCGGCCTTGACCGTATCGATATAACCGCTGTTGGCAGCCTCAGCAAGGTCTTTTAATTTCAAGCCCACAATATTAGGGGGCCTTTGAAGAAGAATGCCCAACCCCATTTTGGCTCTCTCATTTATAGGCATGTCAGTGATGTCTTTATCCATGAAGTATATTTTTCCTTTCACGATCTTATATTCGCTAAAACCCATTATTGTGTGCAGTAATGTGGTTTTACCTGAACCGTTAGGGCCAAATAACACGCAGATTTGCCCAGAAGGAACTTCGAGGTCCACACCAGAGAGTACCTCTCTGTCTCCGACCTTTACATGGAGATCGTCTATTTGTAACAATCGTATACCTCCTAACTGAATAGTTACGAACGTTTATTAAAATTACATACGTTACTCTTTTTTTATGTCCGATCAACACTTGCACTGGGATAGTACATATCAAGGCAACAACTCTTATTTTGGGGAGGGCCCCAGTGAAGTCGGTAAGGAGGCCATAGCTCTTTTTAAAAAAGAGAGGGTGGCAAAAATTTTGGAACTAGGTTGTGGTCAAGGGAGAGACACCATCCCACTAGCGGACGCCGGGTTTAATGTCACTGGCATAGATTACAGTGCTGTTTCTTGTAAACAGCTAAAAGGTAAAGATGACAGGATAAAGACGATATGTTTGGATGTGCATAATGGCCCTCCTTTCGATGATGAAGAATTCGATGCCTGTTTCTCGCATATGTTCTTTACGATGCCTTTTGCGGACGATGAACTGTACGATATTTTGATTGAGGTACGTCGTGTTATAAAGCCAGGGAGTCTGGTCGTATATTCAGTTAGGACTAAAGATGACCCTCATTTCGGTCAAGGGAGACGGATCACCGATAACATATGGGAGAACAACGGTTTTGAAGTCCGTTTCTTTGATGAGGATGACATTGCAGCATTTTCTAGGGACTTCGAAATCGTCTCTATCCGCCATTT